>JANMZU010000533.1:0-2983 GCA_031383585.1 Betaproteobacteria bacterium | reverse complement strand
GCCGCGCATGAAGTTGAGCGACTTCACCTTGATCCGTGAGCGAATCAGGTCCCGTGTTGCGGCGCGGCCCCAGTCGCCGGCTTCCTCATCTGTGCTGTTGAGCACATCGAGGTTGTCTTCGAGCGCGCCCATCCACGGGTTCATCTTCTCTTCTTCAGTGCCCGGCAGGAAGCCGATATCTTCTCCTACCGGTACGGTCACGCGGGTTATGATGATCTCGGAATACACCTTGTGCTCCAGCGTCTGCATCAGCGCTGAAGCCAGCGTGAGCAAGGTCTTGCCGGTTCCGGCCTGTCCCAGTAGCGTCACAAAATCGACCTCGGGATCCATCAGCACGTTCAGGGCGAAATTCTGTTCACGATTGCGCGCAACGATGCCCCAAATATTGTTCTTCAGATGGGTATAGTCCTTGAGCGTTTTCAGGACTACCGTCTTGCCTTCCTGCGCGGCGACAATGGCGTAGAAAGGTTTGTCGTCATCCTGATAGACAAATTCATTGACGCTTAATGCTGAAATCAGCGGGCCTTTGACACGGTAAAGCGTCCGTCCGTGCTCCTGCCACGATTCAATATCCTTACCGTGTTTGTCCCAGAAATCCTTGGGCAGCTCGCGCATACCGGTGTAGAGGAGATCGGTATCCTCAAGGACCTTGTCGTTGAAATAGTCCTCTGCTGCCACACCGATGGCGCGGGCCTTGATGCGCATATTGATATCTTTGGACACCAGCACCACGCTGCGTTTGGCATTGTGGTGTTGCAGATCCAGCGCAACGGCTAGTATCTGGTTGTCCGCCTTGCCACTATCGGGCAGCGCGCTCGGAAATTCAACGCTCACCGGTCGGGTCTGCAGAATCAGGCGACCAGACGCCTGCTTGGTGCCCAGATCCTTCAGCGGCACACCGTTTTCGATGTCGCTTTCCTGACTTGAGACGATTTCATCGAGGAACCGTGTCGCCTGGCGCGCATTGCGCGCTACTTCGGTCATGCCTTTCTTGTTGTTGTCCAGCTCTTCCAGGGTGATCATCGGAAGATAAATATCGTGTTCTTCAAAGCGAAACAGCGATGTCGGGTCGTGCATCAGTACATTGGTGTCAAGCACGAAAATTTTCGTTGTGCTGACTTTAGGGGAGGGGGCTTTGCTGTTTGTGGGTCTGGGGGACAAGTCGTTTTCCTCTATCAACAATCAAAAGATACGCTTCAAAAGCGAAAAACCCTCTTGGAGCTAAATGCTCAAAGAGGGTTCATCGAAGTGTGTGGTCTCAATTCGGGGGTGTGCGTGGTGGGTTGACTGTCGTGTCGTTATTGATACCGCTGCCTGCCACTTCAAATTCATTATGACACGCTTTGTGTGACACTTTTTACAGCAGCCAGCACGGCTGCGGCATGCCCCTCAACCTTCACGCCACGCCATTCCTGCAGCACTTCATTCCTGGCACCCATCAGGAATGTGGAGCGCTGGATGCCCATCACTTTCTTGCCATACATGTTTTTTTCTTTGATTACATCAAAGAGTTTGCACATCTTCTCTTCGCCGTCAGAGAGCAGATCGAACGGGAATTGCATATTGGCCTTGAATTTCTCATGGCTGGCAACTGAGTCGCGTGAAACGCCAAAGACCTTTACGCCCAGATCGAGGAACTGCTGGTGCAGGTCGCGAAATTGCTGGCCCTCGACCGTGCAGCCAGGAGTTGCATCCTTGGGATAGAAATAAATCACATACGGATAGCCCCTGAACGCAACGCTGGCGAAACGCTGGTTGCCGGTGGCGGGAACTTCGAAATCTGCGATTGGGCTTCCAGTCATGTGATCCTCTTTATTCGATTTGCGAGTGTTGTTTTGTTACGCCGCGTGTGCGAATTCAGCCAGTTCGGACAAGAACGGCTTTCCCTGCATCAATAAAGTCCCGCTGCGGCCGGGAACGGTGCCACGCTCGGCGGCAAAATAAGGCAAGTGAATCCGGTCCAGTTTCTTGTAGACCGTCTCGGTCGCCACCAGTTCAAAGCCCTGCTCGCGCCAGCCGAACAGGAGTTTTTCAAACGTAGAGAGTAGTCGCATGCCTTCTAGTTCAGCGTGCAGCGTAAATACATGTGCAGTCATGGGCTCCCGCGAAGCGGCAATCGATCGCGGCGGCAATTGCGTTGCAGAAAGCAGATATTCGTGCACGTTGGCCTCCGCGCAGTTATCGATGCCGATCAGTTCGTCTAGCGTTGGCAACGTGGTTGGCAACTGCGGGCAATCGATAATTTCACCTTCGAAGACGGGAAAATGCGGTGTTGCGTCGGGCAATGCGGCGCGGCCATCGGAACAATAGTCAAAACCCATTTCCTGTGTCAGCCGCAGTGCATGGCGGGACATCTGCCAACCGGCCGCGCCGTGTGTTCTCGACGGCGTTTTGAAAATATCCGTAAATCGATCCTGTGCCAGCGCCATTTCGCGCCGCGTCCAGTCCGCTGTTGCATGTTCGACGTTGTCCTGCCATTTAACGTGGTCCCAAGTGTGAATACCCACCTCAAAGCCCTCATCACGGCTGTTGCGCAGGATGTCGCCGCAAAGCTTGCCGATATCGGGTCCGGGCAACAAGGTGCCGTAGAGCAGGGTGGGAAAGCCATAGTGGGAAACCACCGAGGTCCGCTTCACCTTGCCCAGAAACCCTTTCCGAAACACGCGCTTGATGGCGCGGCCGGTATGGTCGGGGCCGAGGCTGAACAAAAAGGTGGCACCGGCCTGATGTTTTTTCAGGAGGTCGATCAAGGCCGGCACACCCTGTTTGGTTCCCTTCAGCGTATCGACATCTATTTTGAGCGCGAGATACTTTTTCATGATGCTGTTTTTTGGAATATTTCGCATTATCCTAGAAACGGCAGTTGGACGGGTGTGAGTGTGCATTTTGCGGGCTTCCTGGCAAAGCCTCATTTGGCAACAACGACGACGCAGGCTTCACCCTGCTAGGAGGAACAACGCTGCCAGGGAGCCTGCAAAATGTG
>JANMZU010000526.1:0-2629 GCA_031383585.1 Betaproteobacteria bacterium | reverse complement strand
ATGTGCGCGTCCTCGTCCTCGTCCCGAGCTCGGCAGCCTACTGGGCGAGAATCCACTGCACCAGGTTCTTGATCTCTTTAGGATCCTTAGATTCGACAGCCTTGTGCTCTTCCATGGTGCCGTCTTCCATCTTGACCTTTGGCGCCGTGGTGATGTTTTCAGTTATTTTGGCTTCGGCATCCGTTTTGCCTTTGTACTTGGCCGCCGTCTTTTGGAATGCTGGGCCTTTCTTCGACTTTTCTATTGCATGGCATTTCATGCAGCCGCTTTTCTTGGCCAGTGCCTGCGCGGCGTCAGCGTCGACCGCTGCGGCGACGGAGCCAGCCCCAAGAGCTGCAGCTACCGTTGCTGCGACTAGAGTAACAAGTAACTTGGACTTCATTTTGGATCTCCTTGTGGCGTTGGGTAAATTGCGGCGGATGATCAGGAGTAAAAACGCAGAGCCACCCTTGATCGCTGCAACAACTGCAACTCTACAAAACGGAAACAAACTTCATTTGATCCATATCAAGCCGCAACAAACTGTGCGCGTCATCATGGTCAGCATTTTGCGCAATTTTGCTTGACGAGGTGCTGTTTTCTGCTTGACCAAGACCTCGGCAAGCGCGATACAGACTTGACACGCGCGGCCAATAAAAACGGGAGTGGAAGAATGACTGTCAAATCACCTTTTCGCCTGCTGGCTGCCGCCGCCGCAGTATTGCTCTCGACTGTCCTGGCTTCAGCATCGGCCGCAACCGCAGTCAGTCCGCCGACTACGGGCAAACTCGACACCGCAACCTGTCAAACCTGCCACGACGGTAGTAAGACCGATCTCACGGTTACCGACGCCAAGGGCAAGAAGCGTGCAATGCACAGTGTCAGCGCCGACAAGATCGCCAAAAGCGTTCACGGCAAAATGCAATGTGTGGACTGTCACCAGAATATTACCGACAGCAATGTTCCACATGGCACCGGCACCACAGCAAAGGCTGATTGTGTAACCTGTCACCAGTCGCTCTGGGACAAGTTGCAAAAGGAAAATAAGACTGCCGACAATCCCGGCCTCGCCTATGTGGCGGCGAAAATTGAGTCGCAAAAACAGTCGATTCACGCCAAGGCGAGTAAAGACGATCCCACACAGACCAACGCAACTTGCGCAAGCTGCCACGATTCGCATGCGGTCATTCGCGCCAAGCCCGGCACGCCCGAAAACGCCGCAATGCGCCTGGCGGTGCCCGCCCAGTGCGGAACCTGTCACGACGAACACCTCGAGGAATACGCTGGCTCGGTCCACGGCAAGCAGGTAGTCGACAAGAAGAATCCCAAGGCAGCGATTTGCACCGACTGCCATAACCCGATGGGTGTGGACCAGACTTCAAAGCCTGCAGTGAAGCAGGCAATGGTGGCCGCGTGCGGCAATTGCCACAATGAGAATGCCAAGTCTTTTCGCGATACTTATCACGGACAGATTACGACCCTTGGGTATACCAACGCGGCAATGTGCTTCAGTTGCCACGGCAGTCACGACATACGCTCACCGCAAGATCCCAAGTCAAAAGTTCATCCTGACAATCGTCTGAAGACATGTCAGAAATGCCACAAGGAAGCAACGGCCGGCTTCGCCACCTATCAGCCGCACGGCAACGCACATGATTTCAAGCGTTACCCTGAGATTTGGCTGACGACCAATTTCATGGTCGGCTTGCTGCTCGGCACGTTTGCCTTCTTCTGGATACACGTCTTCCTATGGCTCTACCGCGAAATACAGGATCGCAAGCAGGGCAAGACCCGTCCCCACGTCCAGGTGGATGCATTCAACATACCTGCCGGCAAGCAGTTCCAGCGCTTCGGACCATGGTGGAGACTGGGACACCTGCTGTTCGCAGTCAGCCTGATGATTCTGACGCTCACCGGTATGACGCTCATGTATGCCGGCAGTGCCTGGGCGCCGGTGGTAATGCGGCTGCTTGGCGGGCCGGAAATTGCGGCGATCATTCATCGCGTCAATGCCGTGATTTTTGCCGGTGTGTTCGTAATTCACCTGATCTATATTGTGATCCGCCTTGCCAGGAATTGGCGCACCTTCAAGATCTTCGGCCCGGACTCACTCGTACCCGGCCCACAGGACCTGTACGACGTGATTGCCATGTTCAAGTGGTTCTTTGGGTTGGCACCGAAACCTGTATTTGATCGCTGGACCTATTGGGAAAAATTCGACTACTGGGCGCCGTTCTGGGGGGTCGCCATCGTCGGCTTTAGCGGCCTGATCATGTGGTTCCCGAATCTGACTGCGTCCTTCCTGCCGGGCTGGGTATTCAATGTGGCGGTCATGACGCACGGCGAAGAAGCGTTTCTGGCAGCGGTGTTCCTGTTCACGGTCCACTTCTTCAACAATCACTTCCGTCCGGAGAAGTTCCCGCTGGATACGGTCATGTTTACCGGTGTGATGTCGATTGAACATTTCGTTCGCGACCACCCATTGCATTACAAGCGGCTGGTTGAAACCGGCGAGTTGCAGAAATATCTGGTCGACGAACCATCTAAACCAATGAAGCTGGGCTCGAAGATCCTGGGCTATAGCTTGATCGCGTTTGGCCTGATCCTGCTAGTACTGATCGGGTGGGGGTTTGTGAGCAGTTTCAATTAG
>JANMZU010000480.1:0-2729 GCA_031383585.1 Betaproteobacteria bacterium | reverse complement strand
CGGCCCATTTTTCGCCGAACAGGCGCCAAATGCGCCGGTCTATTGCCACCTTGTCTGTACCCGGCGCCAGGCGTTCGGCGATCAGGTTTTCGAGCCGGTCCTGCGACGCGCCGGAGACCACGTTGTAGGTGAAAGGCATCGTCGTCTCCTGTGTAATGCTATTGATGTGCCTCGAACGTCGCGCCGCCCGCGACTTTTTCTGCGTTGCGATAAATCGCGCCATTCTTGGTGGCCATGAATTTGTCGAATGG
Source organism: Betaproteobacteria bacterium (assembly GCA_031383585.1). Taxonomy (GTDB): domain Bacteria; phylum Pseudomonadota; class Gammaproteobacteria; order Burkholderiales; family Usitatibacteraceae; genus UKL13-2. The sequence goes on along the minus strand of JANMZU010000480.1, from coordinate 2,478 downwards.
AATTTCTTCCTGCTTGATGAAGCCTCGCGCAGGCAGCGCACCACCAGCGACCATTTCCACTACAGCGCAGAGGCTAGCGGCTGTCGTCCACGAAATTGCGCGCCAGCTCTGGCCTTCCAGCTGCATGGCGGGATAGGCGCGCACAAACTCTTCGCGCGACAGCCGCCCATCCTTTTGGCCTTCGACGGCGGCGTGCACAAACACCACATCTTCGGCAACCGCTGGAAGCGCATTGCGCAGCAGCTTGTTAGCTAATTCGCGTTCGTCTCGCAGGTAAAGCTCGTTCAACAAGAAGCGCATCAACTCGCAGTGCCCCGGATAACGCATGGTTTTGTAATTGAGTTCCTGCACGCGGCCCAGATAGGTTTCACACATGGTGCCGAGACCGCCCGAGGTCGTAAACGACTCCAGCACGAGACCGTTGACGAGAATCATCTCTAACCCTTCCAGTGCGGGCACCATCTGTGTTTTTCCATTGCGAATGACTTCGCAATCGTTGATGTACTCGTTGATCACACCTTCGGGCGACCAATTCAGCGCGTAACCGAGCTTTCCACGGGGATGCTGTGGTAACGCGCCGACACGTAGCTCTATCGAGCGCAGAGAATCAAACCGTTTGGCTAAATCCGCGCCAACAATTCCGATGAAGCCCGGCGCCAGTCCGCATTGCGGGGCCATCACACCTTTGGCGGTGTATGACATTTCGAGGATCGCGCGCGTGGTCGCAACGTCTTCGGTCAAATCAAAATAATGCATGCCTGCCTCGTGGGCGATACGGGCAACGCCGACATTCAAATGAAACGGCAAGCAGGAAATTACCGCATCCATCCCCGTCATTGTGGTTTTCAATGCAGCGAAATCAGCGACGTTTTGGGTGCGTACGTCGAATGGCAAATCAGCGGGCGGATTGGCGTCGATGCCGGTGACAGTGAAGCCTGAGCGCGAAAGCAGCGTTCCGACGAGGCTGCCGACTTTACCCAGGCCGAGTACAGCGACGCGTTCGAGTTTGGTGGTCATAATTTGCTCTCTCAATCAATTTCAATTTGTAAGATGTGCAGCAGTCATAGCGTGTACAGGGCCGAGTCGGCACTTCGCGGGCAAGACAATACAGCAGTTTAGGCTTCGTCTCGGATAAGCTTCCAAACGGCCGATTGCATGGCGAGCGACGCGATCAGGTCACCGTCACTTGCCCGACAACCCCATAGCTCTGCTGATCACTTCTTTCATGATCTCGTTGGTGCCACCGTAAATGCGCTGTACGCGAGCATCCGCAAACGCACGCGCGATCGGGTACTCCCACATGTAGCCGTAGCCACCATGTAGTTGCACGCACTCGTCAACCACTTTGCATTGCAAATCGGTGGTCCAGTACTTGGCCATCGATGCGGTAGCCGTATCGAGCTTATCGACCATCAGCAGCTCGGTGCATTTATCCAGAAACACCTGCGCCACCTGCACTTCCGTCTGCATTTCAGCCAGCTTGAAGCGCGTGTTCTGGTAATTTCCAACCGGCTGACCGAATACCTTGCGTTCCTTGACGTATGCCGTCGTCCAGTCAATGGCAGCCTGAGCGCTTGAGATCGCGGTAATGGCGATCTGCAGGCGCTCCCAGGGTAATTGCTCCATGAGGCACACAAAGCCGCGATTCTCGAATGCCTCTCCGCCCAGCAGGTTCTCGGCGGACAATTTGACGTCGTTGAAAAAAAGCTCCGCAGTATCCTGGGCCTTCAAGCCAATCTTTTTCAATCGCTTGCCGGTCTCAAAGCCGGGCATGCCACGTTCGACCAGGAACAGGCTGGTGCCCTTACCGCCGGCTGCCGGATTGGTTTTGGCGACGACGATGACGAGGTCGGCATGCCAGCCATTGGTGATGAATGTTTTAGAGCCATTCAGCAAATAGTGGTCGCCATCGCGAATGGCTTTGGTCTTGACGCCCTGAAGATCGGAGCCAGCAGCCGGTTCGCTCATGGCGATGGCGCTGATCATTTCACCGCTGGCGAGTTTAGGCATGTACTTCTGCTTTTGTGCCTCGGTACCGTAGTGCAGCAGATATGGCGCGACGATTTCGGAATGCAGGCTGTAGCCGATACCGCTAAAGCCGGAGCGTCCCAACTCTTCCATCTCGATCACGGAAAAGAGTTTGTCCACACCTGCGCCACCGTATTCCTCGGGCATGGACGTGCACAGAAAACCGTTCTCGCCGGCCGTGTTCCATACTTTGCGATCAACGTAGCCCTGCTCTTCCCATTCAGCGTGGTGGGGTGCGATTTCCTGCTCGATAAACTTGCGAAAGCTGTCGCGGAAGGCGATGTGGTCTTCATTGAAAAGGGTGCGTTCGATCATGGGTGGCTTTCTGAAAGATGGGAATTATTTAGATGCCTAAATGAACAGCCAATTTGTGAATTGGGACTGGTTGGCCCGTTCCCCCGCGATTGCGGGGCAAGGAGCAAGCTTTGGACGATAGGCATACTTGGTTCA
>JANMZU010000454.1:0-3547 GCA_031383585.1 Betaproteobacteria bacterium | reverse complement strand
GACCAGCCGTATGGGCGCACCATGCGCAATTGACAACGGTTGGCCGTCTAATCGATCCGCAAGTAGCACATCGGGCGCCAGCAAATCCTCTAAAGGGAGGCTCGTGCGGGCGCCATCCTGTCCCCGCAGTACGACAAACGTTGCGTCCTCTCGCGCCCCCGCAAGTGGTACAACAATCTGCCGATAGAAATCGGCAAATCTAACGCCACCCCACGAAAGTGATCGGACTGTCCAAGTGGTGACACAGTGGAAATCAGAACATTGCTCTATGCGCGCAAGGCGATCCAATTCAGAACTCACCTCAATCGTCGCCTTTACCTCGCCCGCGATATGAATTCTTTTGACTCCAGTCTCAGCGGGGAAGCGGGTGGCGAACGGCGTCAAGCCGAACCGGGGAAAGTCGGCGCTTTCCCGTTGCCCGGGTGGCAACGTCGAGGCGACTTTCATGAGGCTGGCTTTGACAGACACACAGGCAATCTCTGGCTCCTGCTTCTACCGTTAGGGGGAAAGTTCAAGGCTGTTAATGACGGAAATAGGCTACTCAGCGCAGATCGCAATTGGTAAAACTTCAGGCCAGGGTGCGAGTCTGCTTTAACTCTTTCAGGCAAACTTCGATCCACTGCCTGGTGACTTTTTCCTGAAGCGAATTCTGTTTCAGGCGCTCCGAGAGTGCTTGAAAATCGACGCAATCGAGTTCCTGATCCTGGTTAAAGCAAGAAAAAACATACGTCACCTTGCCCGTGAGCGGATCGCGCTGCGGCTGCAGACACTGCGCACAAATCTCCTTCATCATGCACTGCATCGGCGAGTTGATCGAGCCGACCGCGAAGTGATGCGGCTTCATGTACACCTTGAGCACATCATGACGCGCGCGTCCCACGGCAGCCATCATCCGGTCTGAGCCGATCGCGATTAAGCGGTCCACCTCCTCCAGGCGGATTTTCGGCGACGCTGGGGCCGACAGACGCCCTGACGCGTAACTCTCCATTGCCTGGACAATATTTCCGACAAAACTCAAGTCCTGCGGCCTACCTGGCGCAAATCCCGGTTGCTCGTCACAACACCAGACGATGACGTCTGCTGCGGCCTCGATGTCAGCAACTCGATACCGATCAATCACCTTTTTGTAACCTGCAAAATAGAGCACTTGGGATCCGGCGGCCCGGAAAGCCTGCCCGATTGAGAAGAGTACCGCGTTGCCCAGGCCACCGCCTACGAGTACCACAGTCTCATTCGCAGCGATGTGCGTTGGTGCGCCTGTTGGGCCCATCAAGACGACCCGTTCGCCTGGCTGCAGCATGGCGCACAGATCTGAAGACCCGCCCATTTCCAGCACGATTGTCGACACCAGCCCTTTTTCAGGGTCGGTCCATGCGCCGGTGAGCGCGAGCCCCTCCATCTGCATTCGTGTACCGCGCGAGATTGGCGACAGGGTTTCGTAGTTTTGCAGTCGGTAAAACTGGCCTGGCCTGAATTTGCGCGCAGCGAGCGGGGCTCGAAGCACCACCTCCACAATGGTTGGCGTCAAGCGTTCGACGCGTTCCACGACAGCGAGCAGATCGTCAACGAGCGACAACGAAAAATCAGCCCGCGCAGCTTTGAGCGCCGGCGGCGATTTCGCCAACACCCGCGACACGACGGGAAAACCTTGTTTCGCACTGCCGATCGCCTTGACAATATTGCCGAAAAAAGAAGGATGCAGATCACCAAAAAAGGAAACGAATCTGCCACTTTCATGACGCGAAAGCAGAACGTCGGCATGTTCCGGTTTGGAAATTGAGAACTGCGGTTTGACTGGCTGGCCATTTTCATCGCACGCCTGAAAATACTTACCGTCGAGCCCAAATTGCTGCGGATATTCGCGCGCCAGCACGGTATTGGGTGAGGTGCCGGCGGCGACAAATATCGTGTGTGCTGGCAGATGAACGGCTGCCGCCGATGCAGTACCATCCTCGGTTGTGCGCGGCGTCGTGAAATTGATCCCGCGAACCGCGCCGTAATCGTCGGTATCAATCGACGCGGGCGTGAGACTTTCCGAAAAACGAATACCCTCCTCCAGCGCCTTTTCAACCTCCTCATGATTGAGCGTGTACGAGGGGCTATCCACCAGCTGCCGCCGATAGGCAATGGTGGCGCCGCCCCAACCTTGCAGCAATTCGATAATTTGCGCCTGACGATTTTCCATGCCGGCCAGTGCGTGTTCAGCGCGAATCGCGCGTGCATGTGCCAGAAACTCTTCCGCCACTTCCCGCTCCTCCGGGCTCCAGCCATCTCGAACCAGGTCCTCGCCCTTCTCTTGCGCCAGCGCCTCATATCGCTGCAGAAATTTCTCCACCTGGATTGGGTAATAGGCCAGCGCTTCAGTCGCGGTATCGATTGCCGTCAGCCCCCCACCGATGACAACCACCGGCAGGCGAACCTGCATATTGGCAATTGAGTCCGGCTTGGCTGCACCGGTGAGCTGCAATGCCATCAGGAAGTCGGAAGCCGTACGTACGCCGCGAGCGAGACCATTGGGGATATCCAGCACGGTTGGCTTGCCAGCGCCCATCGCCAAAGCGATATGGTCGAATCCCATGTTGAACGCATCATCCGCGTCAAGCGTTCCGCCAAACCGCACGCCACCGAAGAGGGCAAATTCGGCACGTCTCTCAAGCAGAAGCCGAATCACCTTCAGAAAATTCTTGTTCCAGCGAACGGTGATGCCGTATTCAGCGACGCCGCCAAAACCCGCCATCACGCGATCATCCAGGTCCTCGTAGAGGGTCTTTATGTCACGCACCGGCTCGAAATCGCTACGTGTTCCATCCGCACGTACACCCGACAGCGATTCCGGTAGCGGCTCAATTTTGAGGCCGTCAATTCCTACAACCAGGTGGCCATCGTTCATCAAGTTGTGTGCGAGCGAAAAGCCAGCCGGCCCCATGCCGACCACCAGGACGCGGTAACCACTTTCGGCGCGCGGGTTCGGATGGCGAATATTGAGCGGATTCCAGCGCGTGAACAACGAGTAAATCTCGAAGCCCCAAGGTAGCTCCAGCACATCTTTGAGGGTGCGCGTTTCCGCCTCCGGAATGTTGACCGGCTCCTGCTTCTGGTAAATGCACGATTTCATGCAGTCGTTGCAAATGCGGTGGCCGGTCGCCGCAGCCATCGGGTTATCGATGGTGATGACTGCCAGCGCGGAAATAGCGTGGCCCGCGGCCTTCAGCGTGTGGAATTCGGAGATCTTTTCTTCCAGCGGACAACCTGCCAAGGGTACGCCAAAGGCGCTTTTCTTGAATGCTGCCTTGCCGTCGGCACCGGGTTTCTCCTTCAGGCCGGTCGAACAGGAATCTTTACCCTGCGTGTGACACCAGATGCAATAATTGGCCTCCGAAAGTGCGCCCTTCAGGTCGGTCCCTTCGTCGGTCAGTGCGAATCCCTTGCGGCGGCGAATGTGCTCCGGTTTGATGACAAAAGTCGTGATACCGTCGGCCGCGAATTGCTGTTCATCCTTTTGCGCGTGCACGACAAGATGCTGCGGGTCGAGCTTGCCGGGCTTTTT
>JANMZU010000746.1:0-2039 GCA_031383585.1 Betaproteobacteria bacterium | reverse complement strand
GATCATGAACGCCAATACAAAGAAAACTCTGATTGGCACTATTGCTGCACTGAAAGCGACTGTCGCGTATGGGTGTTTTTGAGCGACATACTTGTGAGTTCTCATAGGTCTGAACCTCTCTAACCTTGGTCCGCAATGTCTAGACAAAAATCCGCACCACTCTCCGTCGAATCGCTATGGGAAATCGAGCGCCTTTCTGGCGCTGCACTGTCGCCAGACGGCAGTCAGGCAGTGTGCGCGCTGACACGATATGTGCGCGCCACCAACAAGACTTCAACCCAGCTTTGGTTGCTTTCCACGCTCGGCGGCGCGCCGCGCTCGTTGACTACCTGTGGCGACAAGGATCGACAAGCCGCGTTTTCATCGCAGGGCGATCGCATCGCCTTTCTGGCCAAGCGCGCCGGCCCCGGCAAGCCCGACGCAACCACGCAGTTGTATGTCATGCCGGTGGACGGCGGCGAAGCCCGGCGCGTCAGCGATATTGCGATGGGCGTCGAGGGATTCAAGTGGATGCCAGACGGCAAACATATCGTCTGCATCGTTTGGCTGTGGCCACAATTGAAAGGCATGGCGGCGCAGAACAAGCGCTATAAGGAGTTTTCGCAGCGCAAAGAATCTGGTTATGCCACCGACGATGGGTTCTATCGGTATTGGGATCAAAATCTGCCGATGGGGCGCGTAGCGCATTTGGTGTGCATCAATATCGCCACCGGCAAGGCCATCGACTTTTTTGAGGACACTGCCTTTGAGCTGCCGCGCGCGGAAATCAGCGCCGAGATGTTCGACATTAGCGCCGATGGCAAGCGCATTGTCTTTATGCACGACCCGGCGCCGCAAAAAATGCTGAACACGCGCTATGCCCTCGCCGAACTTGACATCGCAAGGCGTCGCTTCAAACCGTTGGTCGATCAGCGCCGCTGGGACATCGGCTACCCGCGTTACAGCCCTGATGGACGACGCGTCGCCGCCATCGCCACGCCATTAGCAGACAAGCACACGATGCTCGGGCGACTCGCTGTCATTGACGCCGATGGCAAGTGGACAGCGTTCGATGCGGACTGGGATCGCGATGTCGGATTGCCGCTGCGTTGGTCGGCGGCGGGCGAGGCGGTGTACTTTACGGCCGAAGAGCGCGGCCGTTGTCACCTGTGGCAGCGCACACTGTCTGCGACCATTGCCGCGCCGACGTTGGTGTGGCAAGGCGGCTGGGTGCAATCATTTGACCTGCGCGGCGCGGACGATACCTTGACTGTCGCTGCCGATAGCATCAACCATCCGATCAGAGTTTATGCCGCGTCGTTGGGTGGTCCGAAGGCAGATGGCCAAATCGTGGCGACACGCCTTGAGCAGTTCAACGATGCGCTGCTGCCGCGCCTAAAACTGGGCCGCGTTGAGGAAGTGCGCGTGCGCGGTGCGCTAGGCGACGAGGTACAAATGTGGCTGGTCTTCCCGAGCAACTTCAAGGCAGATAGAAAGCATCCGCTGTTGCAGGTGATTCACGGCGGGCCCTACGCTGCCGCTGGCGACACGTTCGGCTATCGCTGGAATCCACATCTGCTTGCCTCGCAAGGCCACGTGGTGGCGATGGTCAATTACCACGGCTCGAGCGGCTTCGGTCACGCGTTTCGCGACAGCATCATGGGACGCATGGGCGAATTGGAGTTGATCGATATCGAAGCGGGCACCGACTGGATGCTGTCGCAACCTTGGGCAGACCGCTCGCGCGTATATGCCAGTGGCGGCAGCTACGGTGGCTTTATGGTGGCGTGGATGAACGGCCACGTCGCACCCGGACGCTATCGTGCCTATGTCTGCCATGCCGGTGTCTACGATCGTGCGGCGACCTGGAGCGCCGATTCCTACATGCAGCGCTATCGCGATCTGCACGCGACCTACTGGAATGACCCCGCCAAAGTGGCCGCGCAAAGTCCAATGACCTTTGCGGCCAATATGCGCACACCCACGTTGATCACCCACGGCGCACTCGACTACCGTGTGCCCGACCACAATGGCCTCGCTTACTACAACACCCTCAAGGC
>JANMZU010000427.1:0-1693 GCA_031383585.1 Betaproteobacteria bacterium | reverse complement strand
CACCAGCGGAATGAGGGTGGCGCGCAGATTGCGCAGGAACACAAAAATGACCAGCGCCACCAATATCACTGCCTCGACGATGGTCACGAAAACGTTCTTGGTTGATTCCTCGATAAACACCGCCGAGTCGAATGACAACGTCAACTTCATGCCTTCCGGCAGCGTCTTGTTGATTTCTGCAATTTCCTTACGCACGGCAACCGCGAGGTCGAGCGTGTTCGCGGTGGATTGGCGCACGACGCCCAGCGAAATGGCGGGGTTGCCTTTGAAGCGGGTAATGACGCGTTCATTCGCCGGCGCCACCTCGACCTTGGCAACGTCCCGTACGCGAACCGGGTAGCCCGATGCATCCTTGATGATGATGGCACCGAACTGTTCAGGCGTGGCGAGATCGGTGCGGGAAAGCACATTGAATTCGCGCTGTGCGCTTTCAATGCGGCCAGCTGGAATCTCGATGTTCTGTCGACGGATCGCGTCTTCAACTTCGCCTGTGGTTAGGCGATATGCGGCTAACTTGGCGCGGTCGAGCCAAATGCGCATCGACGATCTTCGCTCGCCGTTGATTCGCACGTCGGCAGCGCCGGGCAGTGTGCCCAAGCGCGGCCGGATAAACAAATTGGCGTAGTCTGATTGCTGCATTTGCGTATGCCGGTCGCTCGAAAATGCAATGAACATGATCGGAAACGCGTCGGCGTCGGTCTTCGAGAGGATCGGCTCGTCAATACCTTGCGGAAGACGTCCGCGCACACGCGAAACCTTGTCGCGTACGTCGGCGGCTGCAGAGTCGGGGTCGCGAGACAGGCGGAAGGTGACGGTGATGTCGCTTTGCTCTGCGCGTGAGCTCGACGTCAAGATGTCAACGCCCTCAATTCCCGATAGCGAGTCCTCCAGCGGTTTGGTCACCTGGCTCTCCATCACGTCAGCCGAGGCGCCGCGATAGGTAGTGGTCACATTCACAATCGGCTGGTCAATCTTTGGGAGTTCACGAACAGCAAGACGCGAATAGGAGATCAACCCGATGAGGAGAATTGCCAGTGAAAGTACCGCGGCAAAAACCGGGCGCTTGATACAGATGTCTGAGAGCACCATGGGATGTTGCCTCGTTAAGACTTTTTGGCTTCGGTGGCGGCGGTCGGCGGAGCTGCCTCTGGTGCCTTGCCGTCAATGGTTGCGATCTTGACTGCTGCCCCGTCGCGAAGTTTGGGTTGTCCCGCGATGACTACAACATCGCCGGCGGCAAGGCCGCGAACAATTTCGGCGAAGCCCGTGGTGCGCTGTCCGATCTCAACTTTCGTCCGCAATGCGCGCCCGTCGGCAATTTTGAAAAGAAATACGTCATCGCCCACCGGAATCAGCGCCTGCTCGGGGATCGTCAACCCATTCTGTATTTGGCTGCTCAACAGACTGACACGCGCAAACATACCGGGGCGCAACGTTGCGCCGGTGTTTTTGACGGCTGCGCGAATGACAATAGACCGCCCATTCGCGTCCAGCAGCGGATTGATCGCCAACACCTGACCAGCGTAGAACTTGTTAGGTACCGCGTCGAGGGTCAATTGCAGAGGCTGCCCGACCGATACTTCTTTCAGGAAGATTTCCGGGATACGAAAATCTACCTTGAGAAGTTCCATTGCCTCGAGGTTGACCACGTCTTGCCCCTCGCGCACGTAGTCGCCTACGCTCACCATCCTCA
>JANMZU010000426.1:0-6722 GCA_031383585.1 Betaproteobacteria bacterium | reverse complement strand
GGTACCGACGGCGTTGGTGGCGACGACCGTGAATGTGTACGCGATGCCGTTGGTCAAGCCGGTAACGGAATGCGTCAGGCCCGTGTTTCCTGCATTGATATCTATGCCACCCGCCGGGCTTGATGTAACGGTGTAGCCAGTGATGGGCGAGCCATTTGCCGGAGGTGCGGAGAATGAAACGGTGGCGGACGTATTTCCAGCGGTGGCAACGACCGCTACGGGGGCGCCAGGCACGGTCGCTGACGCCGATGGTGTGACGCTATTGGAGGCGGCCGATGGCGGACTGGTACCAATGGCGTTGGTGGCGGTGACGGTAAAAGTGTAAGCAGCGCCATTGTTAAGGCCGTTCACCAGGATTGGCGACGCTGTTCCGGTAACGACTGGGCCGCCTGGGCTGGCGGTGACGCTGTAGAAAGTGATGGGTGAGCCGTTGTTGGCAGGTGGCGTAAAGCTGACGCTGGCGCTGGCGTTGCCCGCTGTCGCAACGCCGATAATTGGGGCACTGGGTGCGGCGGCCGGTGTGACACTGTTCGACGGCGCTGACACGGTGCTCTGCCCGATCGCGTTGGTGGCGACGGCTGTAAACGTATAAGCGGTTCCGTTGGTCAAGCCTGTGACCGTATGCGATAGCGCCAGTGTTCCTGCGTTGGTATCCATGCCACCCGCAGGGCTCGACGTTACGGTGTAACCTGTCGTCGGTGAGCCGTTGGACGAATTTGCGGTGAACGTGACCGTCGCCTGGGCATTGCCGGCTGTGGCGGTTAAGCCAGATGGCGCTATTGGCGGGCCAGCGGGCACAACGGCAACTGAAGCCGCAGAGGGAAGACTGGTCCCCGCTACATTGGTCGCGACGACGGTAAATGTGTAGGACGTTCCATTGGTGAGCCCACTGACGACGATGGGTGAAGTCGTGCCCGTAGCAGTGATATTTGCCGGGTTGGATTTGACGGTGTAACTGGTGATCGGCGAGCCGCCGTCGTTAGACGGTGGCGTGAAGGCAACACTGGCGGTGCCACTGCCGGACGCAACCGCGCCAATATTTGGTGCTAGCGGCGTCAAAATCGGGCCCATTGCGATACCACCAGTGCCGAGCACGCCACTCAACGTGGTAATAACCAGATTTGAACCCGCGTCGATCACCGAGACGTTGTTTGAACCTCCGTTGGCCACATAGATTTTGGTTCCCGCCGGATTGACCGCGACGCCAACTGGCGCCGAACCGACAGGCACTGTCGTCAGTACGCTGTTGTTGGTCAGGTCGATGACGGAGACGCTATTGCCGCTTGCGTTGGTCACATATGCCCTTGTCCCAGCCGGGTCAATCGCGATGCCTTGCGGTACGGAGCCCACCAGGATCCCTGACAAGAAAGTATTATTGGTCGCATCGATTACGGCGACATCGTTGCCGTTCTGATTCGTTACATACACCCGCGTACCAGCGGGGTTGACAGCTACACCGAACGGATTTGCACCGACGCCGACGGTCGCAATGACCGAATTGTTGGAGGTATCGATTACCGACACACTATTACTGCTTGCATTGGCGACGTAGGCGCGCGCGCCATTCGGGCTGACGGCGACACCGCGTGGCGCCACTGCCACAGTAACCGTTGCGATGACCGTATTGGTCATTGTGTCAATCACGGAAACATTGTTCAAATTGCTGCTGGAAACATATACCCGCGTTCCGGCCGCGTTGACCGCAACGGCACGCGGGTTGGCTCCTACCGGTACGGTCGCAACGACAGTATTGCTCACAGTGTCGATGACGGAAACATCGTTGCTGGTGGAATTGGCGACGTAGACTTTCTTTCCGATGGGATCAACCGCCACGCCGCGCGGAGCTGTCCCGACCGGGATCGTTATTGCGAGGGCATCGGTCGTCGTGTTTATTACCGCGAGACTGTTGGCACTCGAATTGGTCACGTAGGCAAACGGTTGCGCCTGTGCCATGCCGGCCACACCCAGCATTAGTAGCGACGCAATGATCGCTAACAAGGATTGAGACATCATTCGTGCTTTTGGCATTTTCTTCACCGTCTAAAAAACATTTCGTGATATTGAGCTTTGAATGCAAACAGGAAACACTAGCATCAGTGCGGCGCCCCAGCCATAATGCGTCCGCAAGCCGCGCCTGTGTTTGTACTTGACAATTTACTGACGTGAAAGTGTGGCTCTTTTGCTGGATTGTGCAGAGGGGAATCGGAAGCTGGGCTGGAAATAAGCTGTAGGACTTGGTTTGAGTGTCGTCGGCGCTCGCTCCACCTCGCGCCCGCCAGGGCGCTCGGATTCGCCAGGCATTCGTCATGCCGCAGGGCATGACTCATGTCCAGCCTCATCCACCTCTCCGGACGAAGGCTATTGCGCCAGCATTATTGTTCATGTTGTACATCACGCCTGCACCGGTGCCGCGACGACCCGTGAAGAATCCATCCAGGCTGCCGGTAACACCCGTAGGTGTGCAATTGGGTGTGCAACTGATATTGAATGCCGGTGGTCTTGGCAATCCCGGAATAGTCGGCCCACCTGCGTATGCGGAAAAATACTGGTCACGATAGATGGGAACGCCACTAGCTGAGCCATTCCAGGTTTGACCGTTAATGGTGATATTGACCGAGGCATCAATCGTTTTCGCGCTGAAATTGGCGCTGAGACTGGCCGAGTTAAATACGCCAACACGGCCGGCCTGATCGGTAGGACGCGTCGAGCCGACGACGTCGTAGGTTGCTGTCCCGGTGAGCGGTAACGAGACCGGGCCGTTTTGTACCGGACTAAAGATGTAATGGAGACTGCTTTGCGCCAGGCTGGTGTTTTGGCCGCCGATGGTCGCCGCTCCGCCGGACCAGCGGCCCCAGACCAGTCCCGTTGTCGGATCGAACCCATTATCGACAACGACAGCGGTGCCTTGCGCATAGGGTCGGTGTCCGGCAATCTCGTTGCCAATTGGAAACGGCCCGGCAAAGGCCGACACGGCGCCGCTGGTACCGACGCTTACCTCGGCCTCAGTGTTGCTGGTGGCAAAGGAGCGGATATAGCTTGCTGCGCCCAGTGCGCCTGTAGGATCGGAAATTAGACCATCGCGATAATTCGTCCCGGCGTTCTGGGTTGGGCCGGAATAGGCGACAACACCGTTGATGCGCTGAGAGTCGGCACTGCTGCCGCTGGTCCTGTCAAAAATACTGTAGCCGAGAATCGCCCCATTCAGCGTGCTACCGACAAAGCTGCCCTCAATACTGCCGCCGAGAAGCGGGTTGGTCGTAGATCTGATACCCAATGCATTCGTGACAGTTACGCGTGAACCGTCGGCATAAAAGGCGTTGAATGAAAACGGCACATTCGTCGCTGCAAGATTCCATGTGCCGGCACTGGCACCACTGCCCGCAGGCATGGTGACGCCGATCACGGCATTTAACGTTCTGGCCGTGAAATTCACGTCCAGCGTGGCCGTCGTTAGTGCGCCAAGTGTACCGAACTGGTTGGTTGGGGTCGTAGCTGCCTGACGCGTATAGGTCGCCGTACCAGTCAAAACGTCCGAAAGATAGGCCGGGTAACCAGCGCCGCCGTAGGCAAAATGGACGCTGCCACCAACAGCACCGCCAGTGCCACCGTTGCCCGCGCCAAATCCAAAGCTGGAGACGCTGTCCCAGCGACCGATGACCATCGACGTGTTGCCACCAAGAGAAACTGTTTGTACGTCGCGAGCAGTGCCGCCAGCGATATTTGCGCCAGTGCCACTTTGGCTGGCGCCGTACGCGCTATACGCACGAAGGCCGCCTTGCTCGAGAGTGATCGCAGAGGGAAGAGCGATATCGGAAGCGAGTGAACCACCTGCAGCGATGACGATGCTTTGCAACAGCAGCGAATCGACGCCAAGACTGCCGCTGGCATCGACCACCGTAAAGCCAGGCGCGCTGCCAGTTTGCGGCGGCGGCGTGACAGCGTCGGCCGCAGCCACGCCAGCTGGCGGCGGTACTACGGCGGTGTTTTCTGCTGCCGCTTCGGCACTTGCCGCAGTCTTCTTGCTTTCCTTGGCTACCGCACCGGCCGCGAGCAAACTAGGCGGCGTGGGGATGAGCTTTGGGGGCTGCCCCGGTACAATCTGGACGGTTTGGTTCGGAAAACTGATGATCGGCGCGAACTTGCCATCTGCGCTGGCGACCACGTGGCTACCCTCTATCGTGTAATGGTTGGTCGTATCACCCTGGTGCTCCAAAATACCGCCCGACCCGCGGATTCCGATCGTCGCAATTTTGGTATTGAGCTGGTAAGCCGCGCGATTACGTGGGGTAAGCGCTGCGGTGAAAGTGCGGAGCGTTCCATTCAACAATGTCAATGCAGCGCCAGGCTGGTCATTGACGGATGTCGGATATTGCTGGACGCGCAGTTGCGAATTGGACCGCAGCGAAAGCCTTGCGCCGTCAATCATCGCCAATTGGGCCATACCATCTGCGCCTGTAACAATGACATCCTGAGGTTGCACGGTTGCCCCTCGCACAGCTGGGACGGATCTTCCGGCACGCTCTATCATGACCCTGCCGACTACCCAGGTGAACTCCCCGCTACTGCCACTCTGTGCCTGTGCAGGAGCGGTTGCCGCGCAAATCAATGACACTGCGAGCGCGATGAAGTAGCCAATAAAGCGGCCTCTTGCATTGCCGGCGGAAATAACGGTTCTATCAATCATCATTTGTCCTTCAATTCTTTAAAGACAGATCTGGCGGAGCTACTGTATTTGGCTCAAAAGCTAACTGGCTACTGATATTCACAACGAATCGTCGACGAGACTTCATTACGCTTGAATTCGTAGATGGCGATGTTGGAGTCGTTGCGCGAGCCAGCCCACTGCGCGCGCATCGCACATTTGGGCTGGAACTTCCAGGTCACGCCTAGCGTGATGTCTTTCAAGCGGTCCTGACCGATCTCGATCTCTGTTGCTCGGGCAAAGGGACTCCGGTCGCGACGCTGCGAATAACCCAGGCCGTTGAACCAGGCCAGATTGTCGGTCAGGGAATACTGGAAATAGCTGCGCACGCCGGCCACGCGTTTGGATTTGTCCGATACGCCGTCAGCGAGCTTTCTCACCGATTCGTCACGGCTGTAGAACGAGCTGACCTGCAGCACCGGAGCGCCTTTGCGGTCGAAGGCTTGCAGGAATCCGGCAGAGATAGTGACGGCGTTGAAGTCTTCGATGTTGTTGGTGAGGAATTTGACGCGGCTGCCGGACACCCCGAAATTGAGTTGCTGGCGGTCGTTGAAGGAATACCGGTAGTCAGCGGCGGCCAGTGCGGTGCTGCGATCATTGGTGGGCTTGGGCTCACCCGGCGCCAGGCCATCCTGTTTGAAACGGTTGTAGCCACCACTGAGCCTGATCAGCTGTGCGTCTTTTGACCATACCAATCCCAGACGGGCTTCGCCAGACAAGGA
The DNA here is from genome assembly GCA_031383585.1 of Betaproteobacteria bacterium. Classification (GTDB taxonomy): domain Bacteria; phylum Pseudomonadota; class Gammaproteobacteria; order Burkholderiales; family Usitatibacteraceae; genus UKL13-2. Next base: position 1,298 of record JANMZU010000426.1, on the reverse strand, counting down.
ATTGAAATCATTTTCCTTGCGGTAGGCGCGACCGCGTGCTTCGCCACCGACGATGGCGATCCAGCTCGGGCTTAAGCCGTAGGTGTAGTCAGCGCCGGCACCAGCGGTGAGGTAGGGGGCTTTGCGCTTGATCGAGTTGCCGGTGGGGTTGATGCCGGTGATGTTGAAGGCGGAGGCGACGGCAGAGGTGAAGTCGGCGGGGACGCCGGTGATGTTGCTGTCGTAGCCGAGTCCGGTTTCGCCCCAAGCGGTAAGACCGGTTGCCTTCTGGGCGCGGCGGTCCCGAATGGCGGCCAGGTATTTGTCGATGACGGCCATCGCTGCCGGTGGCGGGTTGCTGGCCTTTAATTCAAGAAAGTTGGCTTCTGCCAGATCCACTGAGCCGGCGGTGAAGTAGGCGCGGGCGAGATCCATGCGGGCACCGGCGTTGTTCGGGGTGACTTGCAGCACACGTTCAAAAGCGATGATGGCTTCGTCTATCTTGCCGCTGTCGAGGGCGGAGACGCCGAGCAAGTAGTCGAAATCCGGCTGACCGGTGAGTTCGGCCTGTTTGGCCAGCAGAATCATGTAGGCCTGCTTGGGGTTGTTGGCGGCAAGCAGTTGCTGGGCATCACGTAGCAAGGCCGGGTCGGCGAGTGCGCTGAGGGGAGTGAGCAGGGCGCAGAGGAGGGCCGGTGGACCGGCGAGCGAAAACAGGATTCGTGCGCGCGTGCTTGGTTTTTTTCTTGTCATGGGCTTTACCATTCTGGTGCGCCAGCGCCGCCGGAGTAACACTTGGCGGCCATGGCCCGGATTGAGCGATGCGTGGGGCTGTCCCCTGATCCCGAAAAAGCGCTACTTACGAGGGAGCGCAAGTGTATTTGTTAAATTTCAGGCAAACCGAAGCCTTGTTAGTTAGTTGACCAACATTTAGATTGTATTTGTATATTTGGTCGGTCCATGCTGCCGAGTCCCAAAACGGCACGGCCAATTATCTCAAACTTTAGTTCGAAAGTATTTTATGGCACTTATGCCGTGAAATATACGCGCTCAATATACTCATGACAAACTTTGCTTTAAGTTCACAAATAATTTACAAAGGCCGCAATTGCAACACTATTCAAAGGATCGAAACACGGCTTGCTGATTTAGGGTCTCGGCATCAAGGGCAAGAAAGACGGTCTCAAAACGCGGTGCCTCCCTGACGCGTCAATTCATGCCGTGATCGCGCTGCAAGACATTCCAGGCCGACATAGACAGGTTGCGCCCAAGCGAAGAGTGCAGGCAATGCGGGAGCATCGCGTCGTTACTGGTTTGGC
>JANMZU010000423.1:0-3252 GCA_031383585.1 Betaproteobacteria bacterium | reverse complement strand
GACTGGCCATCGTCAAGCACAGTGTCGCAAAACATGGCGGCCAAATTAATGTGGAAAGCGAACTCGGCGCGGGCACTCGATTTGTGGTGACGATTCCGCGAGTCGATGCAACCGGAATCTGAAACACAGCGAACAGGGAACTATTGAAACTATGAGTGGTGAAAAAATACTGATCATCGATGATGAGGCGCCAATACGCGCCAACATTCAGCGATTTCTACGCCTGGAAGGTTACCTGGTCCACGAAGCGGTAAACGGGTATGCTGGCTTGGCAAGCATTGCTGCAAATCCACCCGACCTGATCATTTGCGACGTGATGATGCCGGAAATGGATGGCTTCACGGTGCTCGCAAAATTGCGCGAAAACGCCGAGACGGCCGCCATCCCTTTTGTCTTTCTGACCGCTAGTGTGGAGCAGGATGACCAGCGCTTCGGGCTAGCCCTTGGCGCCAACGCCTATCTGTCAAAACCATTCAGCCTCGCCGAGCTGCTGGCTCTGGTCAGGCAGAAGCTCACCAAATAGCACCGCCAAGTTCGCTACATGAAAATACTGGTCGTTGAAGACGAAACTACAATTCGCAACAATCTGGTGCGAATGCTTCAGCTTGAGCAATTTGAAGTGCTCGGCGCAGCCAACGGCAGAATCGCATTGACGCTGGTGCACGATTTCGCACCCGACCTGATTCTATGCGACGTGATGATGCCGGAACTGGACGGTTTTGGTGTGCTCACAGCGTTGCGTGAAGACGAGCGCACCGAAGCGATCCCTTTGGTCTTTCTCACTGCGCTCGACGATCGCGAGAATCTTCGTCGTGCCATGTCCCTGGGGGCTGACGACTATCTGACCAAGCCATTTAGTCGCGATGATGTGCTGCTGGCCGTCAATGCACGGATGGCGCGCGCTGCGGCGGCGGCCCGACGCGAGGCGCAACGGCTCAGTGCGCGCGAACAGCAGTTACAGCAGATGTTCCAGAATTCCATGATGGGCCAGACGCTTGACCAGCTTGACGTCAATCCGGCTGATGCCAAATTGGCTGAGGCGCGAGACGCCACGGTATTGTTTTCGGATATTCGCGGATTCACCACCATGTCCGAGCAGCTAAGTGCGCAGGAAGTGGCGGAATTGCTCAATGCGTATTTTCGTGCCGTTTGTGAGCCGATTGTCGCTGCGCGTGGTGAAGCACTCAAATTTATCGGCGACGGTGTCATGGCGGTGTTTTGCGCCGAGCCTGATGCCGAGCACTCACATGCTTACCGCGCGCTGCAGGCCGCACTTGGCATGACGCTGGCTGCACATCGATTCAGCACCTGGATCCAAGAGCGCTACGCAAACCGTGGTCTGGCCGCGTTCGCCATCGGCGTCGGCGTCCATAGCGGCGAGGTCATGATGTGCCACGTCGGCTCTGGAGACAACAGTGAATTTACCGCTATCGGTGACGCTGTTAATCTGGCGTCACGCTTGGAAGGCAAAACCAAGGAGCTGGGGTGGTCCATCATTGCCAGCCTGCCTACCCTGCATGCCGCTGGCGAAGGCATCGAATTTGGCGACATCGAAACGCTGTGGGTCAAGGGCCGCTCGACACCGGTGGACGCTGTGCAGATTACCGGCATAGATGTCAATGTGAGTGGGGTCGATGGCGGACATGTCGAGTTGGCCAACGATATCCGCAATGCGCTGCGCAGCAACTCGGAAATTACCGGCCGCGCCATCAAGGCCGCGCTTGAAGTCACCCAGAAGATGGAGACTCTGCCGTCTGCAGCGGGCGCGTTTGCCGCCACCGCGCCGAAGGTGAAGGGCTACCGCCTGTTAAGGAAAATTGGCGAGGGCGGCATGTCTGAGGTCTTCCTGGCCGAACGCGAGTCTGACCAACTGCCGGTTGCATTGAAACTGCTGGACCCACGAGCAGGCGAAGTTGACGAAAGCGTGGATCTACTAGCGCGCTTTATTCAGGAATACGCAATAATTTCGCAGATCACCCATCCGAATGTGGTGAAAATTTTCGATCAAGCGTTTTCTGATGAGCTCGCCTATATCGCGATGGAGTATTTCCCCGGCGGCGATTTGCGGCGCAAGATTGCGACCGGCCTGAACTCAGCGCAGGCGATCGAAATCCTGTTGCAAACCAGCCGCGCGCTGGATGAAGTGCACAGGCAAGGGATCGTACATCGCGATTTAAAACCAGACAATCTCATGCTGCGAGCCGATGGCACGCTTGCGCTGGTGGATTTCGGTGTTGCCAAACGTATCCGCCAATCACTGGCAGCCACGCGGCATGGACAGGTCGTCGGCACGCCGTACTATCTGAGCCCAGAGCAGGCGGTGACCGGTGCAGTGAGTAACAAGAGTGATCTGTACAGCTTGGGCGTTCTCGCGTTTGAAATGTTTACCGGCGAAAAACCCTATCAGGCAGACAATGTGGAGGCGCTCATGCGACTGCATGTGGACGCCGCCGTTCCGCGCCTGCCCATCGCGCTGTCTTCACACCAGCCACTTATCGATAGGCTCATGGCAAAAGACCCTGCGCAACGCTTCCAGAACGCGGGTGAAGTTGTCACTTTCCTGATGCAGTGAGCCTTCCCGCGCCAGCGACGCGCGCGCGACTGGAAACGAAGCCTAAATGCCGAGAATTTTCATCGCCTTGGCCAAGGTGTCTACTGATTCCTGATGTTTCCCGGCCTTGTGCAGCGTTTCACCATCGGCGCGCAGTGATTTCACTTGAGTCATTTGTGCGTCGGACAATTTCGGGTTTTTGGCCAGTGCGGCATCAATTGCTTTCATATCGTTAGGGCAATGGAACGCAAAGGTTGCGAAGCTGGCACACATCAAAGTGGCAAACAGGGTTGAACGAACTTTCATGTTGACTCCTTGTTAACGTTAGCTGGGGACCGCCCGACAGAGTCGCGGGCAGGTGCTGCCGAAAGCGATGATAAATCTTTTCGGGGGTTTCCGTTGGTACCAGAAATTTTCCGGCTAGATCCCATTCCACTACCTTCCCCGTGATGCAAGTCACGCGGACTGATTGCCTGTGATGCGTTGAACCCGGAGCGATCTACGTCGTGACAGCAGTTCATTCGATCTTGCATAGACAATGCACATATCCCGAATATGGATTACCGCTGCGTTTCGCCTGTTCAGCCACAGCCGTCAGCCAGACCAGGTCGCGTTGTGCTTCGCGTACAAATCCGGACGCAAGCGGCGCGGGCAAAAACCCACTTGCTACCATCGCCAATTTAGCGTCGACCCAGCTTTCC
>JANMZU010000411.1:0-2991 GCA_031383585.1 Betaproteobacteria bacterium | reverse complement strand
ATTGCGCTGACGATGCCGGGACGATCCGGACCGATAACAGTGATAACGAGTGAGCTCAGCATGGCGATAGTCCTTGTATCGAATGGTTTTAGATTGGGCACAGGCATATTCATTATCGCCTTTCTTGCCGCAGTCATCCTTGCGCATTGCGGTCGGCCGGCAACGATTCAGCAAGTTCACCCTAGGTGCGGCTGGTAGTAGACTGTTCCAGTCCTGGCAAGCGAAAGAGTGACATGGCTGAAAATTTGCGTGTATCTGATCTTTCGATGTTTTCGTGTAGATTTTGCTGCGCCCTGTTCGTCTCGGTCGCGGCGATTATTTACCCGGCTATTGCTATGCCCGCTACGCCGGCACTCAGCGCGGGCGGCAGCCACAGCATTGCGCTGAAAGCCGATGGCAGCATCCTTACTTGGGGCAATGATGCGTCTGGACAACAAGGGGTCGGACGCTCGCTGGGCTCTCCCAGCCCGCTGGTGGTTCCCGGCGCCACTGGCATCATCGCAATTGCCTCTGGCTACTCGCATGTGATCGCCTTGAAAGCTGATGGCACGGTATTGGCGTGGGGAAGTAACGCCGATGGACAGCTCGGTGATGGCACTACGACCAATCGTTCCAATCCCACGGCAGTTAGCGGACTCACCGACGTAGAAAAAATCTGGGCGCAAGGTTCGCACAACTTTGCGCGCAAACGCGACGGCAGCCTGTGGGCATGGGGTTCAAACGGCGTTGGCCAACTCGGTGACGGCAGCTACGACAATCGCCTCGTGCCGATTCGGCTGACGGGGATGGCCAACGTGACCGACCTCTCCGCCGGCGGCTCACACACGCTGGCGAGGCGCAGTGACGGCACGGTCTGGGCGTGGGGTCGCAACGACTCCGGGCAGCTTGGCGACGGCACCAAAACCGAGCTCTATACCGGTCGCGCGACACCCGCTCAGGTTATTGGCCTGAGCAACGTGCAGGACATCGCCGCCGGCGGCCAGCACAGCCTCGCACGCAAAAGCGACGGCAGCGTTGTCGCCTGGGGTGCAGGACCGCTAGGTGATGGCACCGCAATTGATCGACTGGTGCCGGTTTCCGTAACCGGGCTCGCGAATGTGATCTTCATCGCTGCCGGCTACGGACATTCATACGCAATCCGCAGTGACGGCACTGCCGTGGGGTGGGGCAGCAACGGCTATGCGGAGCTGGGTGACGACACGTATGACGACCGTTTAATGATTGTCCCAATTAGTGGATTGAGTGGTGCATCGACGATTTCGGCAGGCTTTCTGCACAACATCGCTCTCCTCAGCGGCGGGACGCTCGCGGTGTGGGGTAACAACGACTACGGCCAACTCGGTGACGGGACCATCGCGCGACGCTTTCTACCATCTCAACTGAGTGGAATCAGCGGAGTCAAAGATGTCGCGGTGGGCGACCTCCATTCCGTCGCGTTAAAAAACGACGGAACCGTTCTTGCCTGGGGAGACAACACTTCTGGCCAACTTGGTAACGGTACCCGGCTCATCCGCGCGACGCCGATTGTTTTGACGCTAAACGCGGTGGCAAAAATCTCCGCAGGCGGCGCGCACGCGGTCGCCCTGAAAGCGGACGGCAGCGTATTTGCATGGGGCAATAATTGCTGCGGACAAATTGGCGACGCCACGCAATTCACCAATCGATCAGCGCCGGTACCTGTCAGCGGCCTGAGTGTCGCAAGCGGCGTGGCGGATATTTCTGCAGGCGCACTGTTTACCTTGGCAAGAAAAAGCGATGGCACGGTACTTTCATGGGGCGACAACTTTTCAGGTCAGTTGGGCGTGCGCAGCGACACAGACACAACCAAACCGGCGCAAGTTACCGGGCTAACCGGCGTAAGCGCGATTGCTGCGGGTGCAGATTTTTCCCTTGCCCTAAAGAGCGACGGCACGGTTTGGGCCTGGGGACGCAACGACACCGGACAGCTTGGTGACGGAACAACGACGACCGGTTATGAGGGGCGCGCCACGCCGCAGCGCGTCGGGTCACTGTCGGGCATCACCGCTATCTCAGCGGGCAGCCAGCACGCCGCTGCGCTCAAAAGCGACGGTACTGTCATGACCTGGGGCTCCAATGGCGGCGGGCGCCTTGGTGATGGGACGACCATTAACCGACTTACTCCTATACAAGTCAGCGGCCTGACCAATGTGTTGGCGATTGCCGCTGGCGATACCCATACGCTTGCGCTAAAGAAAGACGGCACCGTCTGGGCATGGGGGAGTAACTATTCGTATCAGTTAGGTGATGGCACAAGCACCGAGCGAGTGCTACCGGTGCAGATTGCCGGGCTCACCGGCATTGTCGCGATCTCCACCAGCCTGCATTCTTTTGCGTTGAGAAACGACGGCACCGTGCTGGCCTGGGGCAGAAATGATTTCGGCCATATCGGTGATGGCACCCTGGTTGACCGCCCCTCCCCCGTGGTCGTGCTTCGTGAAAACGGCGCCGGGTCGGTCGCTGCCAACAACTGGTTCCTCGACTTGAATCCGGCGATTGCCAAGACCATCCCCACCGAAAAAATCCCGGTGTTTCTCGCCGTCGCCACGCCGGTCGTCAACGACATCACTGCCAATTTTCAATTCCGCGCCGCCGATGTCGGCTCAAACCCCAATCTCTATGTCTTCGCGCTCGCGCCCGCCAACATGGTCAGGAACGTATCAGCGGGGGCATTAGCCGATCACAAAGGCCCGGTGTCACGCAGCACCAGCACCGCCAGCGCCTCTACTCCGCTCCCCTGCGTACTCGCCCAGCTCACCGCCTCGGGTCAGTTGACAGCGGTCACAGCTGGGTCGTTGCAGGCCTACCTGACCGGCGTACTCACCAGTCAGGGTGCGTCGGTGAGTGTACTCAACGGTGTCTCTACTGCTCTGCTCTCAGGCGCCGTCTTCTACGTTGGCTACGGCTCCAACTCAACGTCGATGATCAACGGCGGCACCAACCGCAGCGTCGTCACGGTTCCCGGCACGCAAA
>JANMZU010000330.1:0-5968 GCA_031383585.1 Betaproteobacteria bacterium | reverse complement strand
GCGGTGGATGACGACGTTCAAGAAACTGCCCACCAGCAATCCCAATGTTACGGCGGTACCAATAAAAAACCACGGCACAGCTCGGAAGGTGTCGAACAAACCCATTTATTCCTTTTTGGAGATTCGAGGGGACGTGGCGCTCGCTATACGACTTGGCCCATTTTGAAAATCGGCAAGTACATCGCAATTACCATTCCGCCAATGAGAACCCCCAATACGGCCATAATCATCGGCTCCATCAAGCTGGCCAACGCGTCGACTGCATCATCGACCTCTGCCTCAAAGAAATCCGCAACCTTTGAAAGCATACCGTCCAAAGCGCCAGACTCCTCGCCAATCGCACACATTTGCAGCACCATATTTGGAAACACACCGCTATTTTGCATTGACACCGTAAGACTGGAGCCGGTGCTGACTTCCTGCTGGATTTTCTTTGTCGCGTTGTAATAAACCCTGTTACCAGATGCACCTGCCACGGAATCGAGTGCTTCCACAAGTGGAACGCCAGCAGCAAACATGGTTGAAAGCGTACGCGTCCACCTTGCAACGGTTGCTTTTCTTACCAAGTCGCCAAATACAGGCAGTTTAAGCATTAGCCTGTCCATAAAAAATTGCATCTTCTCCGAGCGCTGCCAGGTATTCAAAAAGAACCATATCCCGCCACCAAGCCCGCCGAAGATCAAATACCAATAGGCGACAAAAAATTTCGACGCATTCATGATGACAACTGTTGGCCCAGGTAGGTCAGCGCCAAAACCCTTGAACATCGATTCGAACTGCGGGATCACAAAAATCATGATGATGGCCGTCACGACGAACGCGACAACCAAAATAGCGATTGGGTAGGCTAGCGCCTTCTTGATCTTGCCCTTGATCGCCATAATTTTCTCTTTGTAGGTCGCGAGGCGATCCAGCAAAGTGTCGAGAATACCTGCCTGCTCACCGGCGGCGACGAGGTTACAAAACAAACTATCGAAATACAGAGGATATTTCCTGAACGCCTGTGCCAGGCTGCTCCCCGTTTCTACTTCGGTTTTGATATCGAGAAGCAAGCGCGTGACCGCCGGATTGCTGTGCCCCTTTGCGACAATGTCAAATGACTGAAGCAACGGCACGCCCGCCTTCATCATAGTAGCGAGTTGCCGTGAAAACATGGTGATATCTTGTTCCGTGACTTTCCCGCCACTGCCCCGGGACTGCTTCTTTACCTTTGCGTTGGTGATGCCTTGCCTGCGCAACGTTGCCGTGACAATGTTTTCGCCTGATGCGCGGATTTCGCCTTTGACAATTTTCCCGGTCTTGTCCTTGCCTTCCCAGGCAAAGACTATCCCTTTGACGTCCTTGCCTTCCTTTGGTTTCGCAGCGGTGGTAGCCATGGCCACTCCTTGATTAGGCACTCATTGCGGTGATAGCCGCAACGATTTGGTTATTGCAGGCAACTGACGAATTTCCCGCATTACTCATTGGTACACGATTCGACTTCTTCAAGCGAAGTCAGGCCCGCCCTTACTTTGCGCAATCCAGACTGGCGTAAATCAGACACGCCTTCAATCCGGGCCTGATCGGCGATGTCTATTGACGTACCGTTTTTCATGATGATGCGTTGCATTTCATCGGAAACCGGCATTACTTCGTAAATGCCGACACGCCCTTTGTATCCCGTATTCTTGCATATGTCACAGCCGACGTGCCCATAAGGTTGCCATGACCCGTCGAGATCCTTCTCCGCATACCCCGCACGCAAGAGCGCCTCTCTGGGAATATCGATGGGCCTTTTGCACGAACAAAGGCGCCTGCAAAGACGTTGCGCGGTAATCAAAATTACCGCCGTCGCGATATTAAACGGCGCGATGCCCATGTTCATCAACCGCGTCAAGGTCGATGGCGCGTCATTCGTATGCAACGTCGAAAGCACCATGTGTCCCGTCTGCGCTGCCTTGATGGCGATCTCGCCTGTGTCCATGTCACGAATTTCGCCGACCATGATGATGTCCGGATCTTGCCGCAGAAATGCCTTCAGCGCAGCCGCAAAGGTCAGTCCGGCCTTATCGTTCACGTTGACCTGATTGATGCCCGCGAGGTTGATCTCGCAAGGGTCCTCGGCCGTAGAAATATTGATGCCCGGCTTATTCAAGATATTAAGGCAGGTATATAACGACACCGTTTTACCCGAACCCGTTGGCCCGGTCACCAGCACCATGCCATAGGGACGACTAATGGCGTGCATCAAAGCCGCCTTTTGCTCAGGCTCGTAGCCCAACGCCTCAATCCCCAATGTGGCACTGGACGGATCGAGAATACGCATACAGATTTTTTCACCGAACAGGGTTGGCAATGACGAAACCCGGAAATCGATTGCGCGCGTCGCCGACAACCTCAACTTCATCCGACCGTCCTGCGGCACGCGCTTTTCGGAAATATCCATTTTCGAAATAATTTTAATGCGCGATGCAATTTTTTCTTTGATCGCCAACGGCGGCTGTGCGACGTCCGCCAGGATGCCGTCGGTGCGGTAGCGAATCCGGTAGTACTTCTCGTAGGGCTCGAAATGGATGTCCGATGCTCCCCCATTTATTGCATCCAGCAAAACTTTCTGTACATATTTGACCACTGGTGCGTCGTCAATTTCCTCCGGCTCGCCCGCCGTCGGATCCGCTTGCGACTCGTCTCCCGCGCCTAGATCGATATTCTCGAGCGCTGTGTCGTCGCCCATCAACTGGTCAAGCGCCTTGGCGGATGTTTCGCCGTAGCGTTTCAGCAGAATGGCGAGCTTGTCCTCTTCGACAACCACTGGTTCGAGCGTCGAGCCAGTGGCAAATTTAAGCTCGGAAAGCAACTGATCGTTCGTGGGATCAGACATCCCCACAAACAGGCGATTACCTCGCTTTTGCAGGGGCAGCACCCGTTTCGTCGCGACCAGCTTCGTGTCTAGCAGCGAAGTAGGCAATTGGTCCGAGTCGACCGCTGCCAAATCCAGCAATGGCACGCCGAATGTGTGCGCCGCAAACAGCGCAATCTCTTTGGGTGACAATTTCTTGGAGGCACACAATTGTTCGATGAACGTTACGCCCGCCTTCTTTGCCTCCGCCTGAATTGCGTTCGCGTCGCCCTGCACGAGCTTGCCCTGTTGGACCAGCGCACGGCCAAGCGGACTAAACGTATTTGCGGCAACGGCGACCATAATATTGTTTGACTAAATGCGCCCGGAAATTGAGAAACTACATGATGCCCTTACGCTAAAGCTTTGTAAAGAAAACGTTATTTTCCGACAAGCAACGCTTCTACCTCGGATACAAATGCCTCCGACTCTGGCGCAACTTTGCTGGAAAAACTCTTGACGGTCGTCCCGTCACGCGCGACCAGATACTTGTGGAAATTCCATTTTGGCCGATCGCCTGTTGCCTTGAAAAGTGCCTCGTGGACTGGATTGGCCTGACCGGCGACCACCGATGTTTTCTCGATCATCGGAAACCGCACCTTGAAAGTTCTTTCGCAAAAATCGGCTACCTCTGCATTGGTCCCGGGTTCCTGCTTGCCGAAATCGTTTGCTGGAAAGCCAAGCACAACCAATCCCTGCTTCTGGTATTTGTCGTAAAGCGCCTGCAACCCCTTGTATTGTTCGGTATAGCCACAGTAGCTCGCCGTGTTTACGACCAGCACTACCTTGCCACGATATTGGCAGAGATCCTGCGGTTTGCCCTGTAACGAGGCGAAGCGATGATCCAGAAGCGCGGGACAATGGCCTGCAGGCGCCGTTGCAGCAGTCGCCGTAGGACTAAATGCACCTGCCGACAGAAAAACAATCAGTACCGCGTGGAAGATTCGCATAATTTGCCTCAAGTTTGATCAAGATTACGAGGCCACAGGCCCGTCTGGCAATACCGGTTGCATCGGCCATGGTCTCGTACGTTCGTCTGCGTGGGGACCATCGTGTAGGGGGAGTTGTAACCCTGACTGCTATAATTTTACGTTGTTAAGCGTGCGAATTGGTCCCATTCCGGTGATTTTCGTTCGCGTTCGCCAAACATATCCCACATGCCCCTGTTCACCATTGGAGTCAATCATCGCACAGCGCCTATCGAGGTGCGTGAGCGTATTGTGTTCCCATTGGAAACGCAGCGACCGGCGCTTGAGGGTATCAAACGCGAGACCGGCGCCGACGAAGTCGCGCTGGTATCCACTTGTAACCGGACAGAAATCTATGTGCGGGGCAAAGAGAGCTCAGTCGCGACTCTCGTGACGAACTGGCTGGCCTCGCAGCATGGCGGCGCTAACGTCAATCTGGCGCCTCACCTCTACCAACTTGTCGAAGCCGATGTGGCGCGTCACGCCTTCCGCGTAGCTAGCGGGCTCGATTCCATGGTCCTCGGAGAGCCGCAAATCCTCGGCCAGGTCAAACTCGCCGCCAAGGTCGCCGCCGAAGCCGGCACACTTGGCGGGCCACTGGACAGGTTGTTTCAAGAGACTTTCAAAGTCGCCAAGGAAGTACGCACGCAAACCGAGATCGGTGCCACGTCCGTGAGCATGGCAGCGGCAGCGTTGAAGCTAGCGCAACAACTTTTTGGCGACATTGGAGGGATCAAATTACTGCTCATCGGCGTAGGCGAGATGATCGAGCTGGCTGCCACCCATTTTGCCGCGCACTCACCTAAGAGCATTGTTGTCGCCAATCGCTCTATCGAGCGTGGTCGCGAGTTGGCTCACCGGTTCAATGCCTCCGCAATCTCGCTGCAGCAGCTGCCCGAACGCATTCACGAATTTGATGCCATCATCACGTCGACCGCCTCCATGCTACCGATCATCGGTAAGGGGATGATTGAAAGCGCGCTCAAGCAGCGCCGCCACAAGCCAATTTTCATGGTCGATCTGGCGGTTCCGCGCGATATTGAACATGAAGTCGGCGAGCTTGACGACGTTTTCCTTTATACGCTCGATACGCTGGGCAAGATCACCCATCAAAACAGTGCAAGGCGCGAGGCGGCTGTCGTCGAAGCTGACCGCATTATTGACATCCGCACCGGCGAATTCATGGCGTGGCTGGGTGCACGTGCGTCTGTGCCCGTGATTCAGCAGTTGCGCGGCAAGGCGGACCAGTACCGGCACACGGAACTTGAGCGTGCCAAACGCATGCTTGCCAAAGGTGACGATCCAGCGAGAGTACTCGAACAGCTCGCACACGGACTGACCAACAAGTTTTTGCACCATCCACTAGCTGCACTCAACCGAACCCATGGCGCCGAACGCGAAGCACTAAGCGATGCACTCGAAAAGCTCTTCCCCGCCTCAATCGACCCCCAAGAACAAGAAAAATGAAAGACTCAATCAGAAACAAACTGGCCTCACTGGTTGAGCGCGTGGCAGAACTAGATCGGCAGCTAGAGGACCCGACGGTCGTCAACAATATGGATAATTACCGCAAGATCACCAAAGAGCACGCCGATATCAGTCCGGTTGTTGCCCTGTACAACGAATACCTCCAGACCGAGAACGATATTGCGACCGCCCAGGAAATGGTCGGCGACCCAGAAATGCGCGACTTTGCCGAAGAGGAAGCACGTGCGGGCAAAGGTAAGCTGGAGTCGCTTGAAATCGACTTGCAAAAATTGCTGCTGCCCAAGGACCCCAACGACGAAAAGAACACCTTTCTCGAAATTCGTGGCGGAACCGGCGGCGACGAATCCGCACTTTTCGCGGGCGACCTGTTTCGCATGTATACGCGCTTCGCGGAACGCAATCGCTGGCAGGTAGAAATAATCTCGGAGTCGCCCGGCGAGGTCGGTGGCTACAAAGAAGTCATCGCCCGGATCGTCGGCACGGGGGTCTACTCCCGCCTGAAGTTCGAGTCCGGCGGCCACCGTGTGCAACGCGTGCCTGAAACCGAAACGCAGGGGCGGATTCACACGTCCGCCGCGACCGTCGCCGTCATGCCGGAGGCTGATGACGCAGCGGCGGTTGCCATCAATCCTTC
>JANMZU010000291.1:0-5833 GCA_031383585.1 Betaproteobacteria bacterium | reverse complement strand
GGCACTGGCAATCTGCTGCCCTGGGCGGTTTTGCAAGGCGGCGGCTTGATGCTGCTGCTGGCGCTGGCGTCACAAATTCTCATTGAGCTTCAGCTCGGTATTGAACTCGTTGTATTGCGCAGCGACGGCTGCCTGATCCGTGAGTTTCACGACCTGCTTGTCGAGTTCGGAGAGGATGTCGCTGACGCGATTCAAGTTCTCCTTGGAATCCTCCAGGCGCGATTGGGTTTCGCGGCGGCGCTCGCGGTATTTCGAAACGCCAGCAACCTCCTCTAGAAACACACGCAGTTCTTCCGGCTTCGAGGTAATAACCCGGGAGATCATGCCCTGCTCGATGATGGCGTAGGCACGCGGCCCCAGACCGGTTCCCAAGAAAATATCAGTGATGTCTCGGCGACGCACGTGTTGGCCGTTGATGTAGTAATCCGAGTTGCCGTCGCGTGTCAGAACGCGCTTGACGGAAATTTCGCTGTACTGCCCCCACTGACCGCCGACACGGCCCAGCGAGTTATCGAACACCAGTTCGACGGCGGCGCGTCCGCCTGGCTTGCGCAAGCTGGAACCGTTAAAAATCACGTCCTCCATTTTTTCGCCACGCAGATGCTTGGCCGACGATTCGCCCAGCACCCAGCGCACCGCGTCGATCACGTTTGATTTGCCACAGCCGTTTGGCCCGACGACCCCAACGAGTTGGCCGGGCACGAGGATCGACGTGGGATCCACGAACGATTTGAAGCCGGCAAGTTTTATTTGTGTGAGACGCACTCGTTTCCCTGTTTTTCAGCAAGCGGCCAATTGTCGGCCGCTCAAATTGCACAAAACCCGCACCAACGTAGCGCCGGGCGGGTTCGGTGAAATACAATGGACTCAATTTTAACGTATCGTCATAGCCAAATCCATGAAGACTCCCCGAAAAGCAGAATCCACCTTAATTGCGGTCGCTAAGTCATTGAGCCGGAAAGAAACGTCAACCACGCTGACAATGCTGGGCGACAAACCAACAGCGCCCGCCACGAAAACACTGGAAACATTCCCCAATCCGCAACCCAAGCGCGACTTTGTCGTTCACATGCAGATCCCGGAATTCACCTGCCTCTGTCCGATGACGGGACAGCCAGACTTTGCGACCCTATATCTGGACTACGCTCCCGACAAGCGCTGCGTGGAGCTGAAGAGTCTGAAGCTCTATATCTGGTCGTTTCGCGACGAAGGAAAATTCCACGAAGCCGTGACGAACGAGGTCCTCGACGACATCGTCAAGGCCATCTCGCCACGCTTCGCGCGATTGACCGCCAAATTTTGGGTTAGGGGCGGCATTTTTACAACGATTGAGGCGGAACATCGGGCGAAAGGCTGGAAGCCACAGGCGCGGGTTGATTTGGGCAAATTTCCCGACGAGCGGAGCGTGACGGAGCACGGTTGATTTTTTCTGTGCGAGGGGCTGCCGCAACGCGCGATTGTTTCCAGCCTGATTGAAGTAATTGACGCAAATCGCCATTTGGCGCGCTTCCTGAGACCAAAAGCACTTAAGCGGCACGTCTGGCGGGGACTTTCTCGCATCGCCGGCCTACCTCGCTGGCAATGGTTGAACCAACGTAAGCGATCTGCATCTGACGGTTCTGACACAAAATGCGGGATGCTGCAAAGTAGTGTTGGCCTGAAGT
Source organism: Betaproteobacteria bacterium (assembly GCA_031383585.1). Taxonomy (GTDB): domain Bacteria; phylum Pseudomonadota; class Gammaproteobacteria; order Burkholderiales; family Usitatibacteraceae; genus UKL13-2. Next base: position 4,169 of record JANMZU010000291.1, on the reverse strand, counting down.
TAAATGAAAAGGATGAAGATGAAAAATGTTCTCGGAATCGCAGCGGTCTTGTTTGCCGTTTCAAATGTCGGCGCGGTGCATGCCCAATCGACAACCCCGTGGTACGGCGGCGTATCGGCCGGTAGCACTAAGTCCAACGTGAACCCTGGCGAAGTGAACGACTATTTGCGTTCGCTAGGCTATGGCTCTCCATCGACCTCCGCCGAGGACAAAGACACCTTCTACAAGTTCCTGCTTGGCTATCGCTTTTCCCAATTAGTCTCACTCGAAGGTTTTTATGCGGATCTGGGCAAATACGATACTCGCACCGCTGTGAGGTCACCATTTGTCGGCAGTGTAAATGCCGATTACAAGTCCAAAGGCTATGGTGTGGATTTGGTGCTGTCGGCACCGATGACGCAGACGTTGTCAGTTTACGGACGGCTCGGCGTCATGCAAACGAAGACCGAAGCGGCCTTCAGTTCCGCCGGCAGCATCGGCTTGCTCGCCAATCGTGGCAGCAAGAACAAGGTCGGGCAACATTTCGGTGTGGGTCTGCAGTACGACCTCAACCCAGCGCTTGCGCTACGCGGTGAAGTCGAAACATTCCGCAAGCTTGGCGACGACACCACTGGCGGCGAACTGAAGGTTGATGTGCTTTCGCTGGGCGCGATTTTCCGCTTTTAGTCACGGCGCTCGAAGGAGACCAGAGAAAGGCCGTGCGCAGCAATGCGGGCGGCCTTTTTTATTTCTCAATCGCCATCTTTTTTCGCATAGCGTTCGGCGACGGTTGCGATCATGCCGGCCGAAACTATCATTGCGCCGCCAATCCAGTCCATTAGTCGGGTAGTCTCTCCGGCAAGGTAGTGCGCGGCAACTGCCGCCACCACCAGTTCGAACAGCATGATGACGGCCGCACGATTGGCCGATAAGTGCGACAGCCCAAACTGCAGCGCGACGCTGGTGCTGATCAGGACGACGCCGATAACTGAAAGCAACAGCAAATGCGGCGCGATCATCGCTGACAACTGCTGCAGCGATAGCGTCGGTGGCGCAAGCAATATGGCGACCGGCAGCGCCACAACGAGCACGCCAATACAGCCTGACAAGGATTTAGCCTCCGGCGAGACTTGGCGCGCCCCCTTTACCAGCACGTTGCTCAATGCAAACGTAAATCCGGCGCACAGCCCCATCCACTCGTAGATGTTGCGAGGCTGCGGCAATCCGAGTTCAGGTCGCCACAACATGACGACTGCGCCACTCATGGCCAGTAGCATAACCGCATAACCGGTCATCGTCAGGCGCTCTTTCAGGATGAAGTGCGCAAGTGGCACGGTCCATAGCGGTGCCAAGTAAAACAGCAACACAATTCGTACTACCTCGGCTTGCATGATGGCAACCAGATACGAGACATTGGTGATGCCAGCACAAATGCCAATCGCTAGCAGCCACTTTGGATGTCGCAGGAACTCAACCCAGACGCGTCTGAATGCGAGCCCGCCGATTGATACGGCGACCAGGTAGGCGACAAGGGTTGCCATGGGCGCAGCAAGACCGCCGCCTTCGATTACGCGAAACGGATACCAGAGAATGCCCCAGGAGGTCGCACCCAACAGCAGCGCGAGCGTGGGCATCCAGGCGGACGACGGGGCGGACAGGCGGAGGGGATTCAATGCGCTCTCGTTAGAACCTTATAATGGTCAGGAAATAAAGCGCACGACATTGAGATACGTCGTCACAACCCGACCGGGGAGCGCATTTTAACAATCCATCCCAACGTCAAACCAAAACAGCATGACAGACGCGCTTTCATTCACCGGCGAGAGATTTCACCCAGACCTGTTGGGTGAAATGTGGGCTGAACATTGGCACCGCTATCATTTCGTATTGCCGCTGATCAAGGGGAAAAAAGTACTTGACGTCGCATCTGGCGAAGGCTACGGAAGCGCGCTGATGGCGACTGTCGCCTCATCTGTGAATGGCGTGGACGTATCGGGCGCCGCCGTCGCGCACGCTGAGCACGCCTACGCGGATCGTCAAAATTTGCAATTCACCGTGGGCAGTTGCGCCAATTTGCCATTCGCTGACGCCAGCTTCGACGCGGTGGTCTCGTTTGAAACCATCGAACACATCTTCGAACAGGTTGCGTTTCTCGATGAGATAAAGCGCGTGCTGAAGCCGACTGGATTGCTTATCATTTCCTCGCCCAACCGCGCCGAGTACTCTGACAAAAGAGGCTACAAGAACGAATTTCACGTCAAGGAACTTGATCGCGCTGAGTTGGCGGCATTGATCGACGCACGATTCAAGCACTCGAGGTGGTTTTCACAGCGAAATGCGTTTGTGTCGCTGATCGTGCCGGATACTGGCAGTCTCAGTCCCGCGTTAGCCATTGGCGGTGAATCGTTGACCATCTCCAAGGGCAAGCCTGATGCCATCGCGCCGCCACTGGACGCGTTGTATTTCCTCGTCTTGGCGACCGGTGACGATGCCGCAGCGGACCAGTTGACATCGCGTCTTTCAGTATTTTCCGACCGTGAGGAGTGGGCGTACAACGATTACCGCAAGATCTACCAGGCGACGCAATATTACGCCACGCGCGAGGCTGAGCTTTTAGCCCGCTGCGTCGAGCTTGAGCAACAACTGGCGGCATTGAACGCCGGCCCCGTTGAAGTACCGCACGCTGCTTCCTCGCCCGCACAGGAAAAAGCATCCTGACTCACCCGCGTCTCTAAACGCATGGGAAGTTAAACGCGGCACCTCATCTAACCTCGTAGCATCCGTCGTACACTCTCATCACTTACTGATTGATCAACCATATGAACACCGAGCAAACCATCATCGAACAAGCGTGGGAAAACCGCGCCAGCATCAGTCCTCAGTCAGCGGATGCCAATACCCGCTCCGCGGTGGACAACGTAATCAAGCTGCTAGATTGCGGCCAGTTGCGCGTAGCCGAAAAAGTAGACGATCAATGGGTTACACATCAGTGGCTCAAAAAGGCTGTGCTCCTGTCGTTTCGCTTGGCCGACAATGCGGTGATGAACGACGGCGCGGCGGATGGTGCACGCTACTTTGACAAAGTGCCGACCAAATTCGCCGAGTATTCGGATGCCGATTTCCGTGCCGGCGGTTTTCGTGTGGTGCCCCCGGCAGTCGCGCGGCGCGGCGCGTTCATCGCCAAAAATGTGGTGCTGATGCCCTCTTACGTGAACATCGGCGCCTATGTTGACGAAGGTACGATGGTCGATACCTGGGCCACAGTAGGCTCTTGCGCACAAATCGGCAAGAACGTGCATTTGAGCGGTGGTGTCGGCATTGGCGGCGTTCTCGAGCCTTTGCAGGCCAATCCGACAATCATTGAAGATAACTGCTTCATCGGCGCCCGCTCGGAGGTGGTTGAGGGGGTCATCATCGGCGAAGGTTCGGTGATTTCGATGGGTGTGTTTATCGGTCAATCGACCAAGATCTATAACCGCGATACCGGTGAATTTAGCTACGGCAAAGTACCGCCCTACTCGGTGGTGGTTTCCGGCAGTTTGCCATCCGCTGACGGTAGATATAGCCTTTATTGTGCTGTTATCGTCAAGCAGGTTGACGCGCAAACGCGTGCCAAGACTGGCATCAACGAATTGCTGCGTAGTTAAGATCAATCAGTAGGCAGGGGAGAAAGATATGGCGGTTTTAATCAGACTTTTCGAATTGATGGCGCAAAAGAAGGCGTCTGACCTGTTTGTTTCTGCCGGTGCGCCTATTCACATCAAGATAAATGGCAACAGCGTGCCGGTGAATGCGCAGGTGATGAGCGGCGAGGACACCAAGCGGGTTTGCTACGAGATCCTCAACCCGCATCAAATCGAGAAATTTGAAAAAGACCTTGAACTCAATTTCTCGACGCCGATTGAGGGGGTAGGCAATTTTCGGGTGAACATGATGTGGCAGAAGGGTACATGTGCTGCAGTGATTCGCTATATCGAAACCAATATCCCGGAGTTCCGTTCACTCGCACTGCCGCAAGTGTTGGCCCAGCAGGTAATGGAAAAACGCGGTCTGATTCTGGTTGTCGGTGCAACCGGTTCGGGCAAATCAACTACGCTCGCGTCCATGCTCGATTTTCGCAACAGCATGAAGCAGGGACACATCCTCACGTTTGAAGATCCGATTGAATTCATATTCCGGTCAAAAAAATC
>JANMZU010000278.1:0-4279 GCA_031383585.1 Betaproteobacteria bacterium | reverse complement strand
CGAACCTGCGACCAACGGATGTAAAGTCGGTTTTCAGGTACTTTTTTTCGCTGTCGATAAAATCGTGTATCGGAATTTCAAACGCTACTTTTCAAGAATCCGCCAGCCTAACGGCCAAACGCAAGCACTGGTGCGGCACTCGGGCCATAATTGCCTCGAACGCCTCACCAGTGCTTGTGTTTCAGTCTTTGGCCGGTTTTTCCCAGCTAACCTGCAATAGACGCTGTGATCGAACTTGGTCGGGCTCGTTTCCGTGCGCGTCGCGTCGGGGGATACGCGAAATCCGGCCAAACTGTTGGCGCACCAAATCCAAAAGCAAAACGGTGGCGTATAGTTGAAACGCAACAATTTCCAAAAACATGACGGTGGCGAGCAGCCGAAACGCAGCAATCTGCTGGGCGACCAATCGCCGAACTTCGATGTTAATTCCAAGGGGAAAATTTTGATGCCAACCAATGTCACTTTTCGAATCACACCGCGCGCGATTGCTGCCGCCTGTGCGCTCGCCGTTAGCGCGGCCGTAATGTCGGCTGACCATGCCGAATCTCCTGGTGCAGATGCAGACCCGGCGGCAGATCTTGCCGACGTATTCATTTTTCCTTCGCCGGAAAACTTGAACCGGACGGTCGCCGCGATCACTTTTGGCGGAAGGGCGGCACCGCGTTCACGTATCGATGGCTCGTTCTATTGCGACCCTAAAGTGCTTTACACCATGCATATTGATCGTGCGGATAGCGCCGGTAATTTCGATAACGTACCCGACGTGGAAGTGCTGGCGCGGTTTGGCAAGGACCTTGACGGCAATTGTGGGTTACAACTGGAAAATGTGCCCGGAGCGGGCGGCACGTTTTTTGGAAAGGCGGAGGGAGTATTTACCTCGTCCGGCGGCACTAAGGCGTTTGCTGGCTTGCGCAACGATCCCTTCTTCTTTGATGCCGAAGGCTACGCGGCGCTCATTGCTTCCTTTTCCGGCGCAGGTCAAAGTGGTGACGTAGTTGGAGCCTTCAGGCTGAGCGGTGGACAACCGCGGCGCGATTCCTTTGCGTTCCGCAATGTTTCGGCTATCGTTTTCGAGATGAGCAACGATGCGCTGGCACCCGCCGTGAACGGTGCCCGGCCGAAGCTAAGAGCCTGGGCAACCACTGGCCGTTTGGCGGGGTGATCATATGAAAACCAATCTTTTTGACGGTTCGTCGGGCGCACGCTCGGTTTTGCTCATCAGCTTAGCTGTGGTACTTGGTGGCTGCTCCGGGGACAACGAAAGCAGTAGCCCACGTTATGATTTTTCCACTGCAACGAAAGACCGCTATGTTCGGGTCGACCGCACCGGCCAGCCGGCGATTGCAACTGCGCTATTGTCGAGGGATCCGGCAATCACACCAACGGGCCCAAGTGGCGCACTCCTCAATCCGGGAAACTCTTCCAACACCTTCAACAACCAGCGAGACGCGTTGAACCGTGGCGACCCGATCAATGACGGGCGCGATTTTGCCGGCCTGTTCACGGTCGGACCGCAGTCGAACTCCCTCAGGAATATCCATTACAAAGTTGGCCCGGCCCTGCGTGCGTTAGGCCTCACACCCTGTTCGACCGAGACAGTGACGCCGCCGACGAGCAACGCGCAAGTGGATATTTCTGCTTGTGTCGCCGTCGTCGCGCCGGTCGTGCTGCCGGACGCCATTACCTACGACTTGAGCGCCGCACCCGGCTGGCCGAACGGTCGCGGCTATGATGATCCGGTAGTCGATCGCCTGCTCTCGGCTGCGCTGCTGCGGGTTTCCGGCACGTCGCCACCGCACACGCTCAACACGCTCGTCGGCGTTATCAATCCGACCCGCGATGAGTCGGGGACGAGCCTTCCTGCAGCCTTTCCGCATCTGCGGCCCGCCCAGCCTTGAAGGATTGCCGAACCAGGCTCAGCCTAGTACTGAGCCTGGTTTTGCTTTTCATGTCTGCCGGGTGCGACGGCGGCAAGCGCGTAGAGGCGACAACCAACGCAGTCAAAGCGGTCAAGCCGCAGTATGCAGCTGAGTTGGCCAAGCTATCGGCCGGGATTGAACACGGCATCGGGCTTGCAGCCAAACAACCCTCTGACACTCTTATTCCGCTTGAGGTCGTTTCGCTATATGCGGATCGCGCCCGACTCACCGGCAACTATGACGACTACGCTAAGGCGGAGGGTGTGCTTGCCACACTACCCGTGGGTGCAAAGCCATCGGCGTCGTATTGCCTGGCGAGGGTCAGGTTGCATTACACCTTGCATCGACTCAAGCAAGCCGGTGCTGCACTCGATACCTGTCCGGATACAGCCGAACCGATGGAAAAGGCGGCGCTTCGCGCTGACCTTTCGCTCTATTCAGGACGCTACGGCGAAGCGGAAGCGACTTATCGCGCCTTGGTCAACCAATCAGGATTGGCCCAGCATTACGTGCGCCTGGCGCTTCTCAAGGAATGGCTGGGCGCACCTGGTGAGGCCGCCGCGTTTCTTGAGGCCGCCGAGAAGCGCTACCACGGCGGCTCGCCGACCATGCTTGCCTGGCTCAAGCTGCAAAGAGGACTCGTGGCGCTCCATCGCGGCCGATTCGACGAGGCCCTTGCGATGTACCGGCTGGCCTCGGATGCGATGGACGGCTGGTGGTTGATAGACGAACACATCGCAGAAGTATTGTTTCTGACCGGCAAAACGCAGGAAGCCAAATTACTTTACGAAGACATTATCGCGCGGACCGCAAACCCGGAGTTCATGGATGCACTGGCCGCGCTTGAGCACCAGCAGGGCAACCACGAAATTGTGCAGAAGTGGCGTATCAAGGCACGCAAAATTTACGATCAACGGCTTGCCACGTTCCCGGAAGCGTCTGCAGGCCATGCGCTCAGCCATTTTCTGCAGGACGAGGCCGATGCGGCGCGTGCACTGGAACTCGCACAGAAAAATTTCAGTACCCGCCCTTACGGCGAATCCGCAATTGCGCTGGCCAAAGCCTGGATGCTCGCCGGAAAGCCTGACCGGTCCGTGGCCTCGATCGAAGCCCAGCTTGGTCGGGGCTGGGACACGGCTGAGGCGTTCTGGATTCTTGCCGAAGCGCGGCAATCACTTGGGCAACAGTCGCGTGCGGAACAGGCGAAAGCTGAGGCCCGCAGACGGAACCCGGAAAGCGAGAGAATGTATTCGTCTCCAATCAACAGCGCAAAGGTGAAATAGGTTCTCGGGCGCAATCCGCAGGGAATGGCAGAGCTGGCGTCGCCCATGCAAGGCGCGTCAATGAGGGTTCTAGCTAACGCTTCCAGGGGGTGTAGGGTAAAGGAATTTCGCTTGGAATTTGTGCATTTCTGCGCCCATGAATTGACTAAGTCAGTTGACTAAGCCATGCTTTCGCCTATGATTTTCCGGGGGCCACTCATGCTTATCAATGTACATGACGCAAAAACACAGTTTTCAAAACTCCTTGAGCAAGCGCACGCCGGCCAGGAGATTATTCTCGCCAAGGCGGGCAAACCGTATGCGCGAATGGTGCCGCTTGAATCCGCCGTTCCAAAGCGTCAACGCGGGCGCGTAAAGGAGCTCATCGACGATGCATTCTTTGATCCGCTCCCTGATGCTGAACTGAATGCGTGGGAATCAAGTTGAAGCTGTTACTCGATACCCCTGCGCTGCTGTGGTGGTAGAAAGACGATTCGCGCCTTTCCAATCGTGCTGTCAAAGCCATCGCCGATGAAACCAATATTGTTCTGGTCAGCGCGGCCAGCGCATGGGAAATTGCCACCAAGCTTCGTATTGGCAAGTTACCCGGCGCTGAACGCGCCGTGCGTGAATTCAACGAACTCATCGTCACCGACGGTTTTACGCACCTTGCAGTCTCCTATCAACATGCGCTCAAAGCGGGCGGGTTCACCGTCGAACATCGTGACCCGTTTGATCGCGTCCTTGCTGCCCAATCGATCATTGAAGGCGCGACGCTAGTCACCATGGATGCGGTCATGAAGCAGTTTCGCGTGAAGTGTCTTTGGTAGGAGAATGGGAAAGTCACCAGGAAACCAAGTAGGGTAGAGCACAGGCTCTCGCCTTGAGTCGCAGAAAATCAAACTTGGTCTGTGCCTGTTTCCCCTAATCGGGAGCCGGAACGCGCGGATGAAATCAGGCAAGCAACCAATGGCAACTTCGCGCTCGGCAGCGTGCGGTTTCAGCAGCAGATTGAGTCGGCACTTGGCAGGCGGGCAGTACGTGGTGTATCCGGGCGACCGAGCAAGCAGGCGCAGTTGGATGATCGACAGAGGGATT
>JANMZU010000241.1:0-3191 GCA_031383585.1 Betaproteobacteria bacterium | reverse complement strand
TCGCGATAAAAACCGCGCAGGTAGGTATACAACCAGTCGGGGCTGCGGACTCGCGCCGATAGCGTCAGATCCGGCGGAACGCTACCGAGCCATTCTTTTGCATCTGCCGACTCTAGCGAAGAAACCATCGTGTCACCGATTTTGTCGGTGGTGAACATCAGGTTTTCCTTGATCTGAGGTTCGGTCAAGCCTATCTGGGTGAGGTGGCTGTAACGCATGAACTGCGCGTTGTGACAGTTCAGACAATAGTTGATAAAGGACTTTGCACCGCGCTGCAGTGAGGCCGTGTCCTTCAAGTTGATTGGCGCTTTGTCCAGGTGTACCTCGGCACCACCAGAAGCGAACGCGGAGGCCGCAACAAGCGACATCGAAGCCAGCAGCAATTTCATAGCCGTTTTCATCAGAACGTCGCCCTTTCTGGTTCCGGTTTTTCCTTATCCGCTTTTGTGTACCACGGCATCAGGACGAAGAACGCGAAGTAGACCGCCGTGAGAAGGCGTGCGACGATAGTCGCTAAGTCGGCACCGCCAATTAGCGGCAGCCCCTTTGGCAGCTGCCCCCAAACTGTTGTTGGCACCACACCAAGGTAGCCAAGTACCAAAAAGCTGATTACAAAGGCGGCAAGGAAGCGCTTGTAAATAGGCCCACGATAGCGCACTGATTTTACTTTGCCGCGATCAAGCCAAGGAAGCAAGAACAGGATTAGCGTCGCCGCTCCCATCACTGCTACACCTGGAAACTGAGAGCCAAACATCGATGGCACAGCGCGCAACATGGCGTAGAACGGAGTGAAATACCACACTGGTGCAATGTGCGCTGGCGTCTTAAGCGGATCGGCCGGGATGAAGTTTGGCGCTTCCAGAAAGTAGCCACCCATTTCAGGGGCGAAAAATACAATTGCTGAAAATACAGCCAGGAATACAACCACGCCCACCGCATCCTTTAGCGTGTAATACGGATGAAACGGTATGCCATCTTTTGGTGTGCCCGTTTTGGGGTCAATGTCTTTGTTGATTTCGATGCCGTCTGGATTATTAGATCCAACTTCATGCAGCGCAACCAGATGCGCTGCAACCAAGCCCAGTAGCACGAGCGGCAATGCGATGACATGGAATGCGAAGAAGCGGTTCAGCGTTACGTCACTGATGCTGAAGTCGCCGCGAATCCAAATTGCCAGATCCTCGCCAATAATCGGAATCGCGCCAAACAGATTGATGATCACCTGCGCACCCCAGTAAGACATTTGGCCCCACGGCAGAAGGTAGCCGAAAAATGCTTCCGCCATCAGCGCCAGGTAGATCATGCAGCCAAAAACCCACAACAGCTCGCGAGGCTTTCGATATGAGCCATACATCAGGCCGCGCATCATGTGCAAATAGACGACTAAAAAGAACATCGATGCGCCAGTCGAGTGCATATAGCGAATCAGCCAGCCCCATGAAACATCGCGCATGATGTACTCGACAGATGCAAAAGCGTATTTCGCGTCTGGCTTGTAGTTCATCGTCAGGAAAATGCCGGTCACGATTTGCATGACCAGAATAAGTGTGGCCAGCGCACCGAAGTAGTACCAGATATTGAAGTTCTTTGGTGCGTAGTACTCGCCTACTTGGTCTTTGTAGAGCTTTACCAGTGGGAACCGCGCGTCGATCCAGACGATTGCGTCGCCGACAATCCCCGGGTATGGCGGTGCAATGGCAGCTTTGGGTGCGTTTGACATTGACTACGCTCCTTTGGAGTCGTCGCCGATAAGCAACGAGGTGTCAGATAAAAATTTGTAGGACGGGATGTCCAGATTGGATGGTGCAGGCATGCCGGCGAATACACGACCTGACATATCAAACTTGGACTGGTGGCAAGGACAGAAAAATCCTCCCGGCCAGTCTGCGCCCAAATCCGATGCGCCAATTTCCTTGCGGAATGTAGGCGAGCAACCCAGATGGGTGCATACGCCACGCGCGACGAATATTTCCGGCTTGATTGAACGGGCCGGATTTTTGGCATATTCAGGCTGTTTGGAAGAATCCGACTTCGAGTCCGCAAGCAAGGCATCGTGCTTGTCCAACTGCGCCACCATTTCAGGCGTACGTTTAATCACCCAGTGTGGCGCGCCTCTGAACTCAACAGTAAGTAACTGACCGGGCTCGATCTTGCTGAGATCGACTGGTACTGGCGCGCCTGCCGCAACTGCCCTTGCCGATGGCAGTAGGCTCGCAACGAATGGCACCGCGACGGCAGCTACTGCGCCTGCACCGACAACGGAGGACGCGACGATCAGGAAGCGACGTTTTTTTGGGTCAACTTGGTTCAGGACGATGGCTGTCATGGAGTCGATTCTCTATGCATTAAGGTCGAAATGGCGTGTGGCAAATGCGGGCTTGAGATGGATTTGGCCCCTCTTTTTGAGCTTTAGCGATCCAACACAAGCTGCCGAATTGGCCGAGTTAAAGGCCACGCCTAGCGATTTTAGCTGATCGCGCGAATAAACTTAAGCCCCCCGGACCAATAGTCACTGTTTTTCGCCAACTTTATGCCGCAAAGTTTCTGACCCCACGCGCCAAGGGGCAGGCGGGCATTTCACCGATTGACACTTCGCAGCCAGACAAATACAGTCCCATCATGCTGAGCAATTCTACTTACGGAAAGTGATTATGGGAATGATGTCTGAATTCAGGGAGTTCGCGGTCAAGGGAAATGTCATGGACTTGGCGGTTGGCGTGATCATTGGCGCCGCCTTCGGAAAAATTGTCGATTCTGTCGTTAGTGATCTGGTCATGCCGGTTGTAGGCAAGGTACTCGGCAACGTGAATTTTGCTGACATGTATCTGGCGCTAAGGGATATTCCAGCTGGCACTGGGCTCAGCTTGGACGCCGTAAAGAAGGCCGGCATACCGGTGTTTGCTTATGGAAATTTCATTACGATCGTACTCAACTTCGCCATTTTGGCGTTTATCATCTTCTTGATGGTCAAACAGATGAACAAGCTGAAAAAAGCGGCTCCGCCCCCTGCGCCAGCATCCACTCCAGAGGACGTAATGCTGCTCAGAGAGATTCGGGATCTCCTAAGGAAGTGATCGCTCGCTTACGTTATGTAAACGCTGTTGATTTGATTATTTTCGCGCCGATAGCACCAAGACTGGCGCGATTCCTTCCCCGGCTATTGTGAATTGACGTTGTCGGCCCAATGTTTC
>JANMZU010000239.1:0-1558 GCA_031383585.1 Betaproteobacteria bacterium | reverse complement strand
GTGTGTTAGCAACTACAACGCCGCCAGGCAGGGTATCGACCAGCGGGCCAGTCAATGTTGCAACGGCTGCATTGGGGTTGCCGAGTGTGACGGTGAGTGTGGAAGTGCCATTGACGTTGATGGTGCCCGGATTGAAGGCTTTGGCGAGCGTTGGCAGAACTACTGGCGCGATGACCGTTAGTGTGGCAGTGGCCGGAGCCGGGTTATTGCCGTTGCTGGTGACGAGCGCGCCAATTGGCAGCGTATTGATATATGAGCCCACCAGAGCGGCGGTTACATCCACTGTCAGCGTGCAAGTGCCGTTGGCCGGGATCGTGCGACCTGCGGGCAAGGTTACGCTCGACGCTGCTGCGACGGCAACGACGGCACCGGCGCCACCGCAAGTGGTGTTCGCGTTCGGTGTGTTAGCAACTACAACGCCGCCAGGCAGGGTATCGACCAGCGGGCCAGTTAGTGTTGCGACTGTTGCATTGGCATTGCTCAAGGTGACGGTGAGCGTGGAGGTGCCACCGGTGTTGATTGTGGTTGGATTGAAGCTCTTCGCAAGTGTGGGGTTTACAGCTGCCGGTACGACGAATGGTGCGCAGGTGGGAACGGTGATTGTGGAAGCGTCACTGATGACCGTGCCGCCAAAGCCCAGGAGTCTGCCCTCGACGTTTGCAAAGTGCCCGACGGAGATGCCAGCGGCATCCAGAATATTTCCGACAAACGTCGCCACCGGTGAGGGCGCCGCGTTCGCGCCCAGTGTCACCGCGGCACCAGGTGCCCAGTAGACGTCGGCGGCACAACCGCCGGCGGCCATGACGACACGTGAATTTGCACCGGTTGTCAGCGCACCGCCGGGTCTGAAGACATAAATGCCTGGGCCGTTAAGCGTCACGGTCGTGCTTACCGTCACGTCCATCGATCCGCCGCTGGAATAGCATCCTGGTGGGAAAGTGCCGGGGGGATTCCCTGGAACAACGACTGAATTCAGTGTGACGGCACCAGCTCCCAACGATATGCAAGCCTGACTGTTCAACGTCACCAGCGCGGTGGCCTGGTCGGAACCTACCGATGGCGGACAGGGAACAACGGGCGGGAGCCCGACGATCACAAGCGGAGGTGTAGTCGGCGGGGTTGTGTAGCATACGGCGGGCTGCCCAGCTGTACCAGTGACAATGGTTGCTGGGGGGGTATTGGAGTTGGTGTACGTGCTGGCCGTGATCGCGTAGGTACTGGTAGTGCCAAGGGGTGGTGCTACTGCCGCGTGCGCGGCACCGCAAAATGACAAAGCAAGTAGTACGGACGCGACGAAAGCTCGACTGTTTGTCGGCAAACTGATTTGACTACGCATGAGATTGCCTCTCTGTGATTAATTTATGGACGCAGCAAGCGAGAATGACATTGATCTTTTGTCGCCGACCGGGAAACTCTGCTAATGTAGTCTTACGCCGCACGCGGGTCTGTGCGCTGGCGCACATAGTAGAGGCTAAAAGTCTCCAAAATTCACTGGGCTTTATCCGGCAGATTGCATTGGGACTGGGCATGGTGCAAGCGTAGGGCGCCACACGCTGCC
>JANMZU010000216.1:0-2149 GCA_031383585.1 Betaproteobacteria bacterium | reverse complement strand
AAAACCAAGCAACGCCTTGAACACAAAACCCAGGCTCGACTTGCCCGTGGCGTGAGGTGAGTTCGCCGGCGTCGGCTTGGGCACCACCGCCGACCCAAAGTAAAGCCGGGTCCGCCCCGGCACCTCCGCCGACGACACCATCAGCCACGACCGCTCACGACCGTCGATGGCGCACATGAGCAACTGATCCACCGCTCGCGCCTCAACCCGCCAAGCCGCGAACTCGTTCAACTCACCCGCCGCAAGCTGCCGCGCCAGAAGGTTAGTGGACCTTCTGGAGATAAACACTCGCAGCAAGTACCGCTAAACCTTGAAAAACCCACCCGTGTAGAACGCCTCAACAAACTGCGCATGCGACACGGTTCGTGCGATCTCCGTCACGAAGCAGTCCGCGTATGCGCCGGAGTTGGCGTACTTGGTCAGGAGCGCGTGAGGCGGTAGAGGGTGAGGTTGAATGTGTGGCACGGCGATAGCGGTTTGCTTACGATATGGAGTGAAGAGCCAGCGTCGATTTGCCTATGCAATGAAAACACAACCCGATTTGAAGTGATCTCCACTTCGTGGCGTGGATACGAGAAGCGCCACACACTTCATGGCGCGCCGTTACCTAAAGGCTTATCAAGAATACTTTTCAACTTGCCAAGCCGAATCGGCGATCCATGAGTCGCGCCTGCCACCGTCCATATCGTAGTTTCGTTGACGCGGTTGAATCTCGGCGACAAGCCGGGAATGTCCGCATGAACGCAGGACGAAATCCAGACGCCGTCGCACTGCCCCGCCGCCACTGCATTTCGAAATTGCTTAAGATGCCGTCCGATGAAGGCAACGTTTAGCTTATGCAGATGGTCGCTTGCATCTTGGCGCACTACCGCGCGAAGCAGACTGCGCTCTGGAGTGAGGTCGTCCAAATTAAAAGCAACGAGACCTGCACCAGAATATGGAAGAAGTTGCTTAAGACCTTTGGAAAATCGTCTGTTGAGTGAATTTTCTGAATAAACCTTCTTGCACGCGATCCCGTACGGCGCTGAGATTCCCGGAAGCGCTAGCTCCAAGTCTGGTGGATCCTTGAACGTAACTGTTGCCCCGCGTCGGCGCAGAAAGGACATTAAATCGAGCTCCCAAAGTGCATCCTTACCTTGCGAGTGTTGCCGTGTAGATAAGCGCATTTCGCTAGTTGTAATCCTTCGGATCGCCTCTCGCGCCTCGGGTTGTTTGATGGTCTCCAAGACTGCCTCAGCTATTCGGGCGGCGTCATCGGCGAGCGTCAACATCTCAATGTCATCCAACGGAGGGCCTTGCTCCCATTCATGTACAAGCCGATCAGCCTGGCTGAAGAGCGATTCAATTGCGCTGTCCGTCGCAGCTGGCATTCCGTTGTCGGCTAGTGCTTGTCTGGCGCGTCCAATAAGAGCAGCCACCTCTGCGTAGGTGGCAACACGATCAGAGCGTTCAACGCTATGAAGTCTGACGAGTGACGGAACAGCGAGATTCGACATCAAGAAACCTTGTCTTTGCGAAATCAGCGTTGCAACGCGAGGCTATGCCGAACGAGCTAAATAAACCAAATTCATTTGGCTCAGGCGAGAACTTTAGCCCGGTACCGCACATCCGGCACATCCATCAAATCCGCATCCTGCGTAAAAAGTTGCGCCTTATAAAGTTGGGCGGTTTGCCAAATGATGGCGTCGGCCATTGCGAGTTTGTAGCGCACGGAGGCGATGGCTGCCAGACGCAGATTGTCGGCGTCGAGATGTACGACTTGTCCGCGACTCATTGCGTTGACCGCACGGTCTGCGAAGGTTTGGCCGCTCTGCACTAACACGCGTTTGCACACCTCATAAATGGTGATTGAGGGCACGATCAGGTTCGGCAAATCGGAGAGCGCTGGTTCAAAAAATGAGGCGTTGGGCCCATCCGCGATGTATTCCAGCCAGCCGCACGAATCGATGACGTTCATGCGGAACGGGCGTCCGCGCGTTCCGCACCTTCAGCGTCCTCGACGTCATTAGGTACGTCGGTATTGATGCCGCGACACATACCGCGAATGGCAGAGATCGGCAGCTCGGGCACCAGCTCCACATGATCGCCCACGACGCGCGCCTCAAGGCGCTGACCGGCTACCAGATTTAATGCTTTGCGAACGTCCTTT
>JANMZU010000153.1:0-2674 GCA_031383585.1 Betaproteobacteria bacterium | reverse complement strand
GCAGAGCGCGCAACCAGACGAGGCAACGTACCCTATCTCGGCGCAAATGGCCAAACCGGTTGGATTGATAGGCATCTGTTCGATGAAGAAATTGTATTGGTCGTAGAAGACGAAACGTTCGTTGGCCGCACCGCTCCGTTCAGCTATCACTTTGCCGAAAAGTGCTGGGTAAATAATCACACCCATGTGCTGCGCGCCAGGTCGGATTTGGTTTTGCCGAAGTACCTGAATTTGGCGCTGTCCTATTACCCGTTCATTCCTCTTACCACCGGCTCAACTGGGCGCCGCAAATTGACCAAGGGTGCGCTCATGGCAGCGCCAATCCAAGTGCCTACGCTGGCGAGGCAGCGCGAGATCGTTTCAGAAGTGGATCGACGCCTGTCTCTCGTGCAGCGAGTGAGTGAAGAGGTCGATGCCAATCTCAAGCGCGCGCAGTCGCTACGACAAGCTACGTTGCGCAAGTCTTTCAACACAGATTGTTGCGGGAGTGCTCAATGAGCCTAATCGAATTGGAGGACCCACAGCGCGATGTGGAAATCAAACTGTTTATGGACGGCGCCGCCTTCGAACGTGGGATTCCGGTTCATCTCCTTACGCAAGGATTCGAAACAACTCAAACGATTTTTGACCGAGCGTACCTCGGTCTATTGGGACGCGCGCGCTTTACGGCTGAGGAACGTCAGCGGTTCTTCCTTCTGTCGAAGGGGGTCAAACACTCTTCGCTAGACAGTTTGATGGATATTGTCTTGACCGGAGTGCAAACATCTTTTCCCGCGCTTGGAGCGCTGGGGCCGTCCGGCATTTGGGAGTATTCAAAGCAGGCGTATGAGCTGCTCAAGTTCGCGTATGCGGCAGTGAAAAAAGGAAACCAACCAACCTACCAGCACACAGGCGATGGAAATCTCGAAGTCAACAACGGCACCGCGACCAATATTTTCAACGGTCCTGTTTACAACATTGCCAAGGCGAGTCAACGGGTCTATGTTGACATGGCAAAGAATGTCACCACGGGCTCTATTAGCTCGTTTTCGCTTACCGCAACTCGAAGCGGGTCGGGCATCCGCATCGCGCAAGACGAGGCAGAGTTCTTTGACATCCCGAGCAATATCGATCCGCAGCCAATTGAAGTTGATTGCGAGATATTTGATTTCAACAAGTTTGAGGACAGCGGAAAACTTCGGGTCTTTGATGGACAGGCTCTTCCCGTAAAGGATTATCGGTTCTCAGTTGTTGGCAACCAAGCTGACAGCGACTACATCGAAGCGATGCTTCGTCGCAGTGTGAAGATCGTCTGTCTCCGGGAGGTCACTGTCGATCCATTGGCTCAAGAGAAGATCGTACGTTTGCAGGTACTGAAGGTCGCATAGGGCGAACGTCACCATGAACACTGCCGACCTCACCGCCTTGCTCGACCGTCTCCGCGCAGAGCCGCGCGAGTCCGAATGGCTGGAGTTCAAGTCCAAGCGTTTGGATGCGCAGCCGCTGGGCGAGTACCTTTCGGCGTTGGCCAATTCGGCCTGCCTGCTGGGCAAGCCGCGTGGCTATTTGGTGTTCGGCATCGAGGACGGCAGCCACGCCGCGGTGGGCACCGGGTTTGACCCGCAGGCCGAAACCGGCCAGGGCAACCAGTTGATGCCGCTGTGGCTGGCGTTGGGCCTGCATCCGAATGTGGGGTTTGAAATTCACGTCTGGCAGTACCAGGGGCAGCGCGTGGTTTTGTTCGAGGTGCATCCCGCGTTTGACCGTCCGGTGGAGTTTTATGGCAAGGCGTTTGTGCGCAACGGCACCAGCAAGACCTTGTTGGTCAAATATCCCGAAAAGGAACGCGCCATCTGGACGCGTCGTGTGGACTGGAGCGCGCAGGTATGCGAGCAGGCCACGCTGGCTGACCTGGACCCCTCGGCCATTGCCGAGGCACGCCGCCAGTTTTCCGAGAAGAACAAGACCAATCCAGACCGGCTGGCGGAGCTGGCCGCGTGGGACGACGCCACGTTTTTGAACAAAGCCAAGTTGACCGTACGCGGGGCGATCACCCATGCAGCCCTGCTCTTGCTGGGGCGCGAAGAGTCTTCGTCATTGTTGGCCCCGGCCGTGGCCCGTATCAGCTGGATCTTGAAAAACGATCGCAATGAAGAGCTCGACTACGAACACTTCGGCCCACCTTTTTTGCTGAACGTGAACAAGGTGCTGGCGCGCATTCGCAATCTCACGGTGCGCGAGTTGCCGGACGGCACGCTGTTTCCGGTGGAGTTGACGCAATACGACCCGTGGGTGATTCGCGAAGCCCTGCACAACTGCATTGCCCACCAGGACTACGGTCTGCGCGGGCGCGTGCAGGTGGTGGAAACGCCGCACGCGCTGCTGCTGACCAACGTGGGCGGATTCTTGCCGGGGCGGGTGGAAGCTGTGATCGATCAGGACGCGCCGCTGGAAATCTATCGCAACCCGTATCTGACCGAAGCCATGGTTAGCCTGAACATGATCGATACGCAGGGCGGCGGCATCAAGCGCATGTTTCAGGCGCAGCGGCGGCGGTTCTTCCCGATGCCGGATTACGACCTGTCGCAACCCGAACGGGTGATGGTGACGCTGCGAGGGCGCATTCTGGACGTGCGTTACACCCGGCTGCTGATGGCGAAGGGCGAGCTGGACCTCGCCACCATCATGCTGCTTG
>JANMZU010000145.1:0-1750 GCA_031383585.1 Betaproteobacteria bacterium | reverse complement strand
GGTGCAGCTAATTGACCTTGCGCGCCTGCCCTTCCCAGAACGGCTTCCGCAATTCCATCTTCAACACCTTGCCCGCGCCCGTCGTCGGCAATGCTTCACGAAACTCCACACTGCGTGGGCACTTGTAGCCGGCGATCTGTTCGCGGCAATAAGCCATAAGTTCTTCCGCTGTCACGTTCGTAACCGCTTTCAATACCACCACCGCGTGCACCGCTTCGCCCCACTGCTCGCTGGGAATACCGATTACCGCATTCGCTGCAACAGCAGGATGTTTGGCCAACATGTTTTCGACTTCGGCCGAATAAACGTTTTCACCACCGGAGACGATCATGTCCTTCATCCGGTCGACGATATAAAGATAGCCATCGTCGTCCATGCGACCGCCGTCACCAGTGTGCATCCAGCCATTCTTTACAGTTGCTTTGGTTACATCCGGTTTGTTCCAGTAGCCCAGCATGACGCCTGGACCGCGAGCGGTGACCTCACCCACCGTTCCGCGCGGCACCTCGTTGCCATGCACATCGACGACACGTATCTCTGCGATGAGACTGGCCCGTCCCGCAGAGCCAAGCAGTTCGGGCTGGGTTGCAGCCCGCAGATGATCTGCTGGCGTCAGCGCTGTCATGCTTGGCGCCATTTCGGTCATACCGTAAGCCTGCATAAAACCGGCTTTGCTGAATCGCGCCATTGCCCGCTGTAACACTGCGGCGCTAATCACTGAACCGCCATACATCAGCAAGCGAAGGCTGCTGAGATCGTAGTTGGCCGCATCCGGATGATCGACTGTCAGTTGCACCATGGTTGGAACCAGCACCATGTGGGTCACGCGGTGCTCCTGCACCGCTTGCAGCGTGGCCAGTGGATTGAATGCAGGCGCGATGATAAAGGTGCCGCCCACGACCGCATTGCCGTTCATCACGAAGCCGGCGGCGATATGGAACATCGGTGCGATGAACAACGTCCGGCCATCGCTTGCTGCCGAACCGTGAGCGACAAGAGCGAGCGCATTGCTTGCCAGATTCTCGTGGCTCAGCATTACGCCTTTGGGGAAGCCGGTGGTTCCACCCGTGTACATCACGGCGGCCAGGTCGTTACCACTCGCGGCGACGTCAGCAGCAGGCGCGGCATCTGCCAGCAGTTGCTCGTAGTTGAGCATACCTTCAGGCGTGTCGTCATCGCCGGTGTAAATCAATGTCTTCAACGCTTTGCTTTTGCCGATTAGCTCGGCGGCGACCGCCTTGAACTGGTCATCGACCAGCAGAATGCGGGTTTCGCAATCGTCCAGCGAATAGGCGATCTCAGCGGCGCTCCAGCGGAAATTTACCGGGTTCACCGCGCCGCCAGCCCACCAGGTGCCGTAATAGAACTCGAGATAGCGGTCGGAATTGAAGGCCAGCATGCCGACGCGATCGCCGCGCGCCATGCCGAGTTTATGTAAAGCACCAGCGAATCGCGCCACGCGGTCTGCGTATTGGCGGTAGCTGTGCTGGCGATTGCCGAATACCGTCGCCACCCGCTCCGGATGGCACTGCACTGTGCGATGCAGGCACTGCGTAAGATATAGCGCCATGCGCTCCCCCTATGTTTATGTGAGATTGAACTCGTTCTTATCTGATTGCATCAGAACACTAGTGTCCCAACGTTTAGAACAAGTTTCCCTGGGTTGGAAGGATGAACGGTTGTTCTGGTTCGAAAGAGGGTTTGAGCAGGGCGGGTATTGGTGTTGTTTCGAACAGGTTCAGGTTCAGCA
>JANMZU010000135.1:0-6814 GCA_031383585.1 Betaproteobacteria bacterium | reverse complement strand
CACCAATGAAGACGACACCATTCTCGAGAAGAATGGCGTGCAGTTGCTTATTGACCCAATGAGCTATCAATACCTGATCGGCGCAGAAATCGATTACACGGAGGGCCTGGAAGGCGCGCAGTTTGTAATCAAAAATCCGAGTGCAACGAGTACTTGCGGTTGCGGGTCTTCATTTTCCGTCTAACCGCCATCAATACTTAAAAACGGGAGCGAGAGCTCCCGTTTTTTTTGGCTACATTAGAGCAACATTTCGACACAACGGCGACACAACAGCCGTCCTCGATTTCGTTAAAATAGTTGCAGCTAAGTGGGTGGGCCGCAACAAGGCAACGTCAAATCGCCTAGGCGTCTACAACAAACCCTCACGCTTCATAACAAGCAATCTTTTCCAATCGGGTACTGTAAAGCGATACGCGCTGAGGCGATCTAGCGCGTGGAAGCGACGCGTGCACCCACGATTCCCACGAGGAAGAATCAATATGTCCCAGCAGCACTCTCCTGCCCTAAATGCTCTCTACGCCTGCGTTTTGACAACGCTGACCTTTGCGGCTGTCGCGCAGACACCAACGGCCGCACCCCCTGCCGCGCCACCCGGTGCAGCCCCCGCCACGGCAGGCGCACCGCCAGCAGCACCTGCGCCGCGCCCGTACAGCGCAATCGTCAAGGATGCAAAGGAGATTGCAGGCTTCTTTACGATATATGAAAAAGACGAAAAAGTCTGGCTTGCAATCAAGCCTGAACAATTTGATAAGCCGTTCTTCTTTACCTACAACATTCCACAAAGTATCGGCGAACGCGGTCTATATGGCAGCCAGATGGGCGGGGCAGAGCTTGTGGTGTTCAAAAAAATAGGCAGCCAGGTTCAGCTGTTGGCAAAGAATGACGAGTTTTTCGCCAAGCCCGGAACGCCGCAAGCGCAGTTTGTATCTGAGGCGTTTTCCGATAGTTTGATGGCAAGTGCTGCGACAGTGTCGCTGCCGCATCCAGACACCAAGGCCGTGTTGGTCGAACTCAATGCGATGCTGTTTTCTGATATTCCCGGATACAGCACCAGGCTCGAAGCGGCTTTTCGCATGCCGTTTGCGCTCGATACCCGCAACACGAGCATATCGCGTCTGAACAACAGCGAGCAACTTACCGGCATTCAGGTCAAGGCACATTTTTCGGTGCCGAAATTGTCTCCGCCACCGTTGGTGCCTACACCAATCCCTACGCCGCCACCACCGCGCACCACACCTGATCCACGTAGCCTGTTCGTCAGTTTTTACTACAGCTTCTCGCAGTTGCCGGAATTCGAAATGGCGCCACGCATCGCCGATGACAGGCTCGGTCATTTCGTGACTACGCGCACAGACTACAGCGAAGATCTGGTTCCGAAGGACAAGGTTCATTACGTCAATCGCTGGCGGCTAGAGAAAAAAGATCCCGCAGCCGAAATGTCCGAGCCAATCACGCCTATTACCTATTGGCTCGACAAGAATATCCCATTGAAATATCGCCAAGCAGTTACTGCAGGCGTGCTCGAATGGAACAAGGCGTATGAAAAAATTGGTTTCAAGAATGCCGTCGTCGCCAAGCAGCAAACAGAAAAAGACAATTTCGACACCATGGATGCGCGACATGCATCCATACGCTGGTTTGTCGGTGCCGACGTAGGTTTTGCAATTGGCCCCTCGCACACAGACCCACGTACTGGCGAAATTCTGGATGCAGATATTGGTATGTCAGACGTATTCGCCCGTGGCGCCCGACGCCAGGTCGCCGAAGATTGGGGGCGGCCAAATGCCCTCACTGCTTACACGATGGGCAATGCACTGACGGCCCATAAACACGGCCCGTCTTGCAATTACGCCGATGAATCTGCGCAGGAAATGCATTTCGCCATGGATCTATTGGAAGCGCGTGGCATGGACATGGACAGCCCAGAGGCCGAGACTGTCGCCCAAGCGTACGTCAAAGACGTCATCATGCATGAGGTCGGACATACCTTGGGGCTGCGCCATAACTTCCGTGCATCGACTATCTACAGCATGAAGCAGGTACAAGACGCTGAATTCACCAAGAAGAACGGCATTACCGGATCCGTGATGGATTACACGCCGTTCAACCTGGCAACCAAAGGTGAAAAGCAGGCGGAATACGTGATGTCGACGCTCGGACCATACGACTATTGGGCAATTGAATACGGGTATAAGCCAATTGCGGCAGATAAGGAGAAAGAAGAACTTGCCCGAATCGCATCGCGCTCCACCGAGCCTCTGCTGGCGTTTGCAACCGATGAGGAAGCGATCAGCCAGTTCGGTGGCATGGACCCGGATGTAAACCAGTTCGATCTGGGTGCCGACCCGCTGGAATACTACAAAAAGCGCATGAAACTCTCGCGCGAATTGTGGGATCGCTTGCAAACTATGAAGCTGAAAGATGGCGAGAGCTATGATCGCCTGACGAGGAGCTTCACTGCAGGATTCTCACAATTGGCGCGCGTGGCGCCTCTTGCCGCCAAGTACGTCGGCGGTGTAAAGATGGTCCGCGATCATGCAGGTACTAATCGGCCGGTTTTTGAGCCCACCTCAGCTGCACGTCAACGCGAAGCATTAAGTCTGATCACCGATGGCATGTTCACGGTCAACAGCTTCAAGTTCAAGCCTGAATTCGTCTCGCGCATCGGTGTTGATTTCCTTGGGCGCCGACTGGATTTCTCAGGTGCGGCCCAGACGACAGATCCCAACATTTCTACCCGCGTGCTGAATGTCCAAAAAGCGGTGCTTGACGTGTTGATGAGTGATAGCGTGGCGCAACGATTATTGGAATCGCAAGACAAAGTCGCAGACCCATCGAAATTGTTGAAACTGTCGGATGTGTACGACACATTGCAAAATGCGATCTGGTCTGAACTTGGTACGGGCGCGGACATCTCTTCGCTTAGACGTAATTTGCAGCGCGAGCACATTAAGCGGGTCTCAAGCGCGCTGTTGCGCCCGTCTGGTAATTCGCCGGCGGATGCGCGCAGCCTGCAAAGGGAAAACGCGACACAACTACAAAACAAGATGCGCAGCGCCCTCTCAAAACCAATGAGCAAGGAAGCAAAAGCGCATCTCGCAGAAAGCTTAAACACGGTCTCCGAGTCATTGAAGGCCCCTCTGCAGCGCGCTGGCGTTTAAGCATCTCGCCGACTACCATCAAAAAGGGCTGCAGCCGCAGCCCTTTTTGTTTATAATTCAATGCTTTCCGATATCGCATTCACATTCAAGAGGTCAACATGGCTGGTGAAAAGAAGCGCACACGTCGCAACACGCTGGAGCGCAAGTGTTTGAGTAAATATTTCAAGCGCCTGTTTATCGGTGCAAACAAGTCCACATTCAAGATGCTCGAAACGATCAAGAAGGTTTAGGTCGTCTCGCTCAATCGAATAAAAAAACCGCCGGATTGATCCGGCGGTTTTTTTTCGCCTGTCGCTTTCGATGCTTCAGACGAGCTTCCATGGCTCACAATGCTGCGCCGCAACATCGAAAGTAATTGACACATCTACGGCGTGGTAATACGCTCATTTAAAACGAACGTTTGAATTTGTTCGTCGTGAATGTCAACTAACTGATAGTAAATACTAAATGGCCACAAGCGCGATCCAGAGGTTACCTCGAAACGGCAATTCCTCACCAGAACGGGCGATAGATCTCGTCGATACCAAGTCGCGAATTCTTGATGCAGCCGAGGAACTCTTCATGGAGCACGGATTTGAAGCGACCTCGTTGCGACTGATCACGACGGCGGCAGGTGTAAATCTGGCAGCCGTAAATTATCACTTCGGTTCCAAAGAGGAACTGTTTCAGGCCGTATTGACCCGCCGATTGGACCCAATGAATCAGGACCGTATGCAGCTATTGTCGAGCTACGAGTCCGCCGCAGCCGGTAAACCGCTCACGTGCGAGAAAATTCTCGCGGCGATGTTCATACCGGCGCTGAAACTTGCGCGCGACCATGAGCAGGGCGGAAAGAATTTTCTGCGTCTGCTTGGGCGGGCATATGCCGATCCGGCACCATTTATCCGCGAGTTCTTGTCTAGTCAATACCGTGAAATGATCGCGCGATTTCGCGGCGCTTTCAGCTTTGCGTTGCCGCACATTCCGCGCGAGGAACTTTCATGGCGCTTGCACTTTGTGATGGGCGCGCTCTCGTACACATTGGCAGGGGCGGACATGCTGAAGATTATTTCGCAATTGCCGCCTGACGAAGCCACCAACGATGAATTGCTGCAGCGGTTAGCACCATTTCTGGCCGCTGGCCTCAGGTCCCCTTGCGCATCAGATAACACAGGTCCGTCGGAAGCCGATGGGCAACATTTTTTTCAGGAAGCATAGAAAGGTAAAACCATGATGACCATCCTGTTTTCATTTGTAGTAGCCATCGTAATCGTCTGGGCGCTTGCCTACCATGCGGTCAGTGCAGCCGTCTGGTCCGCAGTCGTGGGGGCCGGATTGCTCGCGCTCACCTTTGGGGGCGCACTCACCGGCGTGTTGGCAATGCTGGTGTGGGTCGCGTTCATTGCATTCGCAGTGATCAGCAATCTCAAATCATTGCGTCAAAGCCTGGTGACCGCACCGATTTTCAAAATCTACAAAAAGCTGCTGCCGCAAATGTCCCAAACCGAACGTGAGGCGCTTGATGCGGGCACCGTGTGGTGGGACGGCGATTTGTTCAGTGGCAAGCCAGATTGGAACAAGCTGCTCGACTACCCCGCGCCAAAAATTACCGCCGAAGAACAGGCTTTCATCGACGGGCCAACCGAAGCGCTGTGCGCGATGGCAGACGAGTGGGAAATTTCCCACCAACTTTATGATCTGCCACCGCACGTCTGGCAATTCATCAAAGACAAAGGGTTCCTCGGGATGATCATTCCTAAGGAGTACGGCGGACTGGGTTTTTCGGCCTACGCCCACTCGCAGATTGTCATGAAAATTTCAACCCGAAGCGGCACGGCAGCGGTATCGGTCATGGTGCCCAACTCCCTCGGACCAGGCGAATTGCTGATGCATTACGGTACGCCCGAACAGAAAAACTATTATCTGCCGCGCCTCGCGAAGGGGCTGGAGTTGCCGTGCTTTGCCTTGACCGCCCCGGATGCGGGCTCGGATGCCGCGTCGATGCCGGACGTAGGCATTATCTGCAAACAAATGTGGGAAGGCAAAGAAACGCTGGGCATCAGCATTACCTGGGAAAAGCGCTACATCACGCTCGGCCCCGTGGCCACGATTCTCGGTCTGGCGTTCAAGTGCTTCGACCCCGATAAATTATTGGGCGAAGAATCTGATCTGGGGATTACCTGTGCCCTCATTCCGACCTCGCACAAAGGCGTGAATATCGGTCGGCGCCACTTTCCGCTGAATGCCGCGTTCATGAACGGCCCCAACTCCGGCAAGGACGTATTCATTCCGATGGATTGGGTCATCGGCGGCCAACCAATGATCGGCAAAGGCTGGAGCATGTTGATGGAGTGCCTCGCAGCCGGTCGCGCGATTTCGCTGCCTGCACAATCCATCGCCGCTGGAAAATTTGCCTCAATGGCAACTGGCGCGTATTCACGGGTGCGTCAGCAATTCAAGACCCCCATCGGCAAGTTCGAAGGCATCGAAGAGCCGTTGGCGCGAATCGGTGGTTACACCTATTTGATGGATGCTTGTCGCACGGTGACCGCGGGTGCGCTCGACATGGGTGAGAAGCCATCGGTGCTGTCGGCCATTTCCAAATACCACATGACCGAGCGGATGCGCATCGTCTTGAGCGACGCCATGGACGTCCACGGCGGCAAGGGCATTTGCCTGGGGCCCAACAATTATCTCGGTCGCGCTTACCAGTCCGCGCCGATCGCCATCACGGTTGAGGGCGCCAACATTCTGACGCGTTCCCTCATCATTTTCGGCCAGGGCGCGATCCGCTGCCACCCATGGGTCTTGAAAGAGATGAAGGCTGCCCAGGAAAATTCCATTGAGAAGTTCGATGAGGCGTTCTGGAATCACATCGGCTTTACGATTTCAAATGCAGCCCGCGCCACCTGGACCGGTATCTCTGGCGCGCGCGGTCTCGCGGCACCTGCGTGCGACGATACCAAGCGTTACTACCAGCAGTTGACAAGATTCTCTACCGCCTTCGCGCTGCTCGCGGATGTGAGCATGTTTGTCATCGGCGGATCGCTTAAACGCAAAGAGAAATTATCGGCGCGCCTTGGCGACATTTTGTCGCTGCTGTATCTCTCGTCGTGCGCATTGAAGTTCTACGATCAACGCGGCCGGCAAACGGACGAACTGCCGCTCCTGCGCTGGGCGCTTTATGACTCCGCCTTCAAGATCCAGGTGGCAATGGACGGCATTCTCGATAATTTCCCCAATCGTGCTATTGCGTTCTTCCTGCGCCGTATGGTGTTTCCACGCGGGTTGACATTGATACAGCCTAGCGACGAAATGGGCCATCAGGTCGCGGATCTGCTGATCCAACCATCGGCTGCACGCAGCCGCCTCATCGCGGGCATGTATCTGCCCAAGAGCGATACCGATTTGATGGGCAAACTGGAAGCGGCAATGCATGCTGTGATCGCGGCAGAGCCGATCGATGCAAAGGTACGTGCCGCCAAGAAGGCCGGCCGCCTGAGCGCTCATGGCGCCGACGCGCAGTATGAGGAGGCGATGAAACTGTCCGTGATCACCGAGACGGAACTCGCACTCTGGAAGCGCGCGCGTGCACTTCAGCACGACATCATCATGGTCGATGATTTTGACAAACACTTCGGCAAGGAAACTGCCAGCAAACCGGCGGACTGGAC
>JANMZU010000088.1:0-5220 GCA_031383585.1 Betaproteobacteria bacterium | reverse complement strand
TGCATCCAGATGACGGTGCCCTTGGGTTCTGCACCGGTGACGAGTTCTATGTGTGGAATTAGTGGGGTCATGTAGTTGATGGAAGTAGGGCCATCGTGAGTAATATCCCTCGGCAAAGCCGGGGGTCCCCCCGCTTACGCTCGACGTGCGCGGCTATTTTTTGTCGGCCTTCGGTGCAGCCGGAGGGACCAGATCGTCTTCCAATTGATCGAGTTTTGCCTGTGGTGCCTTGCCATCGTGAACACTGCGCAACCGACGTTGCAGGTACGCGTCGCGGACAAATTGGTATTTGTCTAACGCGGCGGCATCAAGGGTGGAACTTGCGCCGAGCAAGTTGGCGCGCAGGTCGATAATTTCCAGTCCAAAAGCGCTGTTGCGTGAAGGAATGTGGTCTACGTAGCGAGAGTACCCGGCGTAGGCATCAACGGGGCGACTGGCCGTATCGCGCAACGTCGATGGCCCCATCAATGGCAGCATCAGGAACGGTCCGCTATTGACGCCCCATACGCCAAGCGTCTGGCCGAAGTCTTCGTCGTGTTTTTCCAGCCCCATCGGCGTGGCGACATCGAACAAACCCAATACGCCCAGCGTCGAATTGATCAAAAAACGCCCTGCATCGGACGCCGCGTCGCCGCCTTTGCCCTGCAAAAGGTTGTTCAGTGCGGTCGCGACATCGCCAATATTGGTGAACAGATTGGTGACACCTGCGCGAAAAAACGTCGGCGTCACGGCTTGATAACCTTTGGCGACAGGCTTAAACACGGCTTCGTCAACAGCGTCGTTAAATCGATAGGTCGCTCGATTCAAGCCTTCAAGCGGGTCGGCTTTCGATGCCGTCGTTGAAGCACAACCTGACATTAGCGCAAGACTGGATACAGCAATGGCAAGCAGGTATTTTGGATGGATGGAATTCATGAGTGAGTAATATCTAAGTTGAAGTAAGTGGATGTAAGTAGAGGGGATATGATTAGTGCAGCGTAAAGCGCATAGACAGATCGAGCGCCTGAATGTCTTTGGTCAGCGAACCAATTGAAATACGATCAACGCCAGTCTCGGCAATTGCCCGCACGGTATGTTGATTGACGCCGCCGGAGGCTTCGAGTTCCGCCCGCCCGCTGGTTAATTTCACGGCTTCCCGCAGCTGTGTGTTGTTCATGTTGTCGAGCAGAATCAATTTTGCGCCACCGTCGAGTGCTTCCTGAAGCTGCGCCAGCGTTTCAACTTCAATCTCGATCATCGTATTGGCTGGTGCCTGATGTTGCACCAGGGCAAATGCCGCCTGCAAGGCGGGTTTGATGCCGCCTGCGGCAATGATGTGGTTTTCCTTGATAAGAATGCCATCAAACAAGCCGATGCGGTGATTGTGTCCCCCGCCGGTGTGCACCGCGTATTTCGACGCCATGCGCAGCCCGGGCAAGGTTTTCCGAGTGTCGAGAATCTTTGCTTTGGTGCCGATGACGGCAGTCACGAATCGTCTAGTCACGGTCGAGATTGCCGACATGGATTGCAAGAAATTCAGTGCGCTGCGCTCGGCCGTCAGCATGGCACGCGCATTTCCGGTGATTTCGCAAAGCTGCATATTTTCTGAGACACCTTCGCCATCTGCGACATGCCAAAACACCTCACAGTCGGGGTCGAGCTCGGTGAAGCAGCGCTCAAACCAGGCACAACCCGCAATAACGCCCTCCTCGCGCGCGATGACGCGCGCATGCCCGCGCGCGCCAGCGGGGATGAGCATTGCAGTCAAATCCCCGCTACGCACATCTTCTTCAAGCGCGCGCGTCACGTCGGCGGTGACTACCTCTTCAAGATCGTGCATATGTCGGAATGGTGCATCCATACTTGAAATTATCCGCTAATAACCCCAAATGCGTAACAACCATTGCAATTTCAGGAAAATGAAAAAATGAGAACCGACAAACTCACCACCATGTTTCAGCAGGCGCTTGCCGATGCGCAGAGCATGGCGCTGGGGAATGATAACGGCTACATCGAGCCGCAGCACCTGTTGCTGGCACTCGTCAACCAGGACGATGGCGGCACGGCGTCGCTGCTGTCTCGCGCCGGTGTGGCAGTCCCAAGACTGAAGACTGCGCTCGAAAAAGCCATAAAGAACCTTCCAAAAATCGAAGGGCAGGGCGGTGAAATAACGGTTTCGCGCGATCTGGGCAATCTACTCAATCTGACCGACAAAGAAGCGACCAAGCGCGGCGACGAGTTTATTGCCAGCGAGTTATTTTTGCTAGCGCTGTTAAACGATAAAAGTGACACCGGTCGCTTATTTAAGGAGCACGGCGCCAACAAGCTGGCGTTGGACGCAGCGGTGCTCGCAGTACGCGGCACCGACGGCGTCAACGACCAGGAAGCCGAAGGCCAGCGCGAAGCGCTCAAAAAATACACCATGGACCTCACCGAACGTGCCCGCAGTGGCAAGCTCGACCCCGTTATCGGTCGCGACGATGAAATCCGCCGCGCTATTCAGGTACTGCAACGCCGCACCAAAAATAACCCCGTATTGATCGGCGAACCTGGCGTCGGCAAAACCGCCATCGTCGAAGGTCTCGCACAGCGCATCGTCAACGGCGAAGTGCCAGAATCCCTCAAGGACAAACGCGTGCTTTCGCTGGACATGGCCTCCTTGCTGGCTGGCGCCAAATATCGCGGCGAATTCGAAGAACGCTTGAAATCGGTGTTGAAAGAGCTTGAACAAGACGCTGGCAAGACCATAGTTTTCATCGATGAATTGCACACCATGGTTGGCGCTGGCAAAGCCGAAGGCGCGATGGATGCAGGCAATATGTTGAAGCCCGCGTTGGCACGTGGCGAGCTGCATTGCATCGGTGCAACGACGTTAGACGAATACAGAAAGTACGTGGAGAAAGACGCAGCGCTGGAACGCCGCTTCCAGAAAGTGCTTGTTGGCGAACCAAGCGTGGAAGCCACCATCGCCATTCTGCGAGGTTTGCAGGAGCGCTATGAAGCGCACCACGGCGTCGAAATTACCGATCCTGCCATTGTTGCGGCCGCAGAACTTTCCAACCGTTACATAACCGACCGCTTCCTGCCCGACAAGGCGATCGACCTGATCGACGAGGCAGCTGCACGCCTGAGAATGGAAATCGATTCCAAGCCGGAGTCGATGGACAAGCTCGAGCGTCGCTTGATTCAGTTGAAGATCGAACGCGAGGCGGTCAAGAAAGAAAAAGACGAAGGTTCGAAGAAACGTTTCAAGCTGATCGAGGAAGAAATAAAGCGACTTGACAAGGAATACTCCGACCTGGAAGAAATCTGGAAAGCCGAGAAGGCGCAGGTGCAGGGCACCCAGCATATCCGCGAAGAGATCGAGCAGATCAAAACCCAGATGGCGGACTTGCAGCGCAAGGGCCAGTTCGACAAACTCGCCGAACTTCAATATGGGAAGCTTCCGCAACTTGAGGCGCAATTGCATCAGGCTGAAAAATCCGAAAGCAAGCAGGCCAAGACGCGTCTCGTGCGTACGCAGGTCGGCGCAGATGAAATTGCCGAAGTCGTCTCGCGCGCTACCGGTATTCCCGTGTCGAAGATGATGCAGGGTGAGCGCGAAAAGCTCATCAAGATGGAGGACAACCTGCACAAACGCGTGGTGGGCCAGGATGAAGCCGTGCGCCTTGTTTCAGATGCCATCCGCCGTTCACGCGCAGGCCTCGGCGACCCGAACCGCCCCTATGGTTCGTTCCTGTTCCTTGGGCCCACAGGTGTCGGCAAGACAGAACTTTGCAAAGCACTGGCCGAATTCATGTTCGATTCAGAGGACCACCTCATCCGTATCGACATGTCCGAGTTTATGGAAAAGCACTCCGTCGCGCGCTTGCTCGGCGCGCCTCCCGGCTACGTGGGCTACGACGAGGGCGGCTACCTTACTGAGGCCGTGCGCCGCAAACCGTACAGCGTTATCCTGTTCGATGAAGTCGAAAAGGCGCATCCGGACGTGTTCAATGTGTTGCTGCAAGTGCTGGACGACGGTCGCATGACCGATGGGCAAGGCCGCACCGTCGACTTCAAAAACACCGTCATTGTCATGACATCCAACCTCGGCTCGCATCAGATCCAGGCGATGTCGGGTTCGGACTATGAAGTGATCAAGCTCGCCGTAATGGGCGACGTGAAGACCCATTTCCGTCCCGAATTCATCAACCGCATCGATGAAATCGTTGTCTTCCATGCGTTGGGTGAAGCGCAGATCGCCGCGATCGCCAAGATTCAATTGCTGCGCCTGGAAAAACGCCTTGCAGCGATGGAAATTGGATTAATCGTGAGCGACGAAGCGCTGGCCGAGATTGCCCAAGCTGGGTTCGACCCTGTGTATGGTGCGCGGCCATTGAAACGAGCAATTCAGCAGGAGTTGGAAAACCCATTGTCGAAGGCGCTGCTCGAAGGCAAGTTCGCGGCGAAGGATGTGATCAAAGTTGGGTTGAAGGGCGGGGCGATTACGTTCGCGAAGTAGGGTGCCCTGTTGAGATGCATACCCCATATGGCGGGGTCGGTCGCAGACTGGCCGGGCGCTGCATAAGTATCAAATGACGCCGGGTCTTGTTGGCGGCGTGCTCAAATCGTAATGAGCTTCAGGTTAAACGCCCGCTCTACCAGCCAAACCAGTGCGACCAGCATCGTAACAATCGATCCCACAAAAAACACGCCTTTGCGGTACAGCGGGGTATTGCGAAGCACGTAGGCCACGGGCAGGAACCCAGCGACGATCGCCAATTGGCCTGTCTCGACACCAAGGTTAAACCCCAACAGGGACAGCACCAAGGCGTCTTTAGGCAGGCCAAGTTCGGTGAGCACGCTGGCAAAACCAAAACCGTGAATCAGACCAAAACTGAACGCAACCAGCCATCGTCGGCGTTCCACGACGGGCCATAGATTGTTCGCTGCTGCCAACACCACCGACGCGGCAATCGCTGACTCCACCAGTCGAGAAGGCAATTCTATGATTTGCAGCGCAGCTAGCGTGAGCGTAATCGAATGCGCCACCGTAAAAGCGGTGACCACCCATAACACCTCAGTCAATGCGATGCGAAATGTTGCTACGCCATTCCACCGGCGGAATTCATGCACCAGTACTGCCGGCAGCAGCAAAGACAGCAGGAACAGAATATGGTCAAACCCGATCCAGATATGCCAGATACCTTCGACCAGATATTGACCAAACTGCGATAACCGTGACGTCTCTCCAGCTTG
>JANMZU010000037.1:0-4318 GCA_031383585.1 Betaproteobacteria bacterium | reverse complement strand
GCCAGCGCCAGCCGCAACGAAACAACCTCGCCAAGAAAGATAATCCCACCCACAGCCGCCAGCGCCGGTACGCTCAATTGTATGGTCGCCGCATGGGTTGCTTTGAGTGCAGGCAGTGCGGTGTACCAGATGGCATAGCCTACGCCTGAGGTAAGGGCGCCGGAAGCAACGGCGTGTAGCGAGCCGGCGAAGTCAACGTTTAGCTGGCTGATCGTCACCAGGCACAGTGCGAGAGAAATGGGTGCCGCCCGCAAGAAATTGCCGGCCGTTACCTTGAGCGGCGCGCCACCGCTGCGACCACGCAATGAATACACGCCCCAAGCCACGCCCGCACCCATCATCAGCAGCGAGCCCAGCAGCGGCGGCGCCGCAAGGCCAGGTAGCAGCAGCCACACCACACCGGCCAATGCCAGCACCAGTCCGGCAAGCTGGGCTCGTCCTAATCGCTCACCTGTTGCGATGCCGTAGCTGATCATCGTCGCCTGCACCGCAGCAAACAGCAGCAGGGCGCCGGTTGCGGCGGAAAGGGACAAATACGCAAAGGAGAACGCCGCCGCGTAGGCGAACAGCGCAACGGCGGACGGCCAGTTGCCGTGGCCGGTACGCTTTTCGCGCGAGCTGACCGTCAAAAGCCACAGCACGAGAGCGCCGGAGACCAGTCGAATGGCGGTGAAACTCGCGGCATCAATGCTGGTGTCTCTGAGCGCGACCCGACACAGCAGTGAGTTGCCGGCGAACGCCATCATGGCCAGTGCGGTAAGCAGGAAAAGACGAATAGGCGACAGACGTTGTTCCTGCGGGCTGGTTGTTTTCGTCACTATAAGGGCCTAGCAAAGACGGGAGTTTCCACGGCAAATCACCTTAAGCTGGTCGTGGAATGGCGATCTACGTGCAGAGATATTGGTAGGCATCCGGCAAAAGAACCCTAGCGCGCAGGACAAGCTGGCAGCTTTCCCGTCGCCCGCCAAGTCTTGACGACAGCGCCGTCATCCACACCCACCGCATTGTTCGTGAACGTGCAGCCATAGTCGGGCGCGGCAACCACGCTCGCAGTGAGCACATCGTCGCCAGCGGGTTTGACACCGGTCTCGACCCATTTCGCCAGATCGGCAAACGCGGCGGCTTGCTCGGCTACCGTGAAATCGCAGTGCCCAGCCGCGCGGATCGCGCGCTGCACAAGGCGATCAGCATTGCCGATGGCGGCAGCGCGCTGGCGATAGACCTGCTCCATATGGAACGGAACATAGATGTCGCCCAGCGTATGAAGCGTCAGTACGGGCACACCGAATTCGCCATTGATCCTGGGAATCCAGCGCACGCCATCGGCTCGCATCGGATTGGCGTCCGCATCAGCAGTGGCGCGCGCGATGCTGGCGTTGAACGCTTCCACAACCGCATCAGGGGCTTCGAATCGAAAACGGATGCGATTGGTGTCCGCAGTGCTTTTGCCTGTGGCGAGGATGCCGCTGACATCGCCGCTGCTGCCGAAAACTGACCACACGGTGTTATGCCATGCGTCGAAACCAAAGCCCTCATTGAATATGGGTCGCTGACCGCCCGTGAGATTCATGACGATGTTCTTCAGGCGCATGCCCTGCGCGGTAGGGGTGGCAAATGTTTTTGTATTGTCAAACAGCGTGGTACGAACGTCATTGGCAATAGCGTTGCTCCATTGCGTCGCTGGGAATTTCGTAGCAGGCAAGCCGGCAAGTTGCTGGGCGGCGAGCTGATAAGCAGCGAAGTAGTCGAACAATTCGGTATCACCCAATACACCGCACATCGGCATGGCGCCGTCGTAGCGTGCCTTGTTGCGCGCAGTGGCGAACGCTTCAGCCTCAATCGCTGCAGCGGCAATGTGCCCGCCCATCGAGAAGCCGATCAGATAGGTGCGCGACGGCACGGCGAGGGGGCGACCATTGGCCGCAGCGATATTGTTGAACGCCAGCGTCAAGGCGTTGGTGTCTTCCACACCCGCGCGCACGTCGTAATAATTTTTGCTGTAGCTCGATGCAGCCCACGCATAGCCGCTCTCGATCAAGTGGCGACGGATCGGTGGGTTCTGCACAGTAAGCGCATTGCCGACTCCCGCGTAGCCATGTGCCCACAGCACCAGCTTGCCGTTCCAGCCGGTCTTCGGCACTTCGATGCGATAGCCCGCGCCGCCCAGTACGCCAGCCCAGCGATCTGTCTCGACATTCAGCGCCTGCATGGCAGCAAAGGTCGTGTCCTTCGGCGGCACAAAGCTATTGCGTTTGTCGTGCTCGCGTGTGGCCGATGGGGCGGTCGGCAGTTGCGCGCACGCTGCGAGCATCAGCGTGAAGGCGGTCGCGAGTAGTTGTAGATAAGGTCTCGTATTCATTTCGGATTATTCCTTGAAGGTGCGGTGGCACCAGGTGAGCGAGAGATTTCTATAGCGGTCAATTTTTACGCTGAGCCCTTAAAGTTGCTCCGGCATGCACACAGGCTTGCGGGGTGATTGTAGTGGGAAAGCGTATCGGCAAGGAAGGCCCGACTAGCGCCTGTCGCGCTCGTCGAAGCGCGTGGAGCATACCTGGCTGGCCGATGAAAGCTGTCGCGCCCTCACCATCGGCACGCCGGGTCTGTTTGCAACCACCTTGAGTGAGCGCGTCGTCAGCGTCGCCTCACTTTCCAGAGCCTACGGCATGTCCGGCCTGAGGGTGGGCTGGTTTCTCGCCAGTGACCGTCAGTTGAACCAAGTTTTTCTGGCAGCAAAGGAGCAGATGACGATGTGCGGCCGTTTACTCGATGAGGAGATCGCCTGCCGCGTATATTGTCGCTGCGCGCAGGAACTGCCGCAGGGCGCGGCTGCCGTACGCCGAGGTGTCGACATCGCAAAGTTCTATGCCACGCTCAATGGCATGCACGCCACCATGGTCGGCCCAGGCCACTGGTTCGAGAAGGACGATCGCCTCATTCGGATCGGCTTTGGTCGGCCATTGGTGACACCCTGACCCGAACTGCACTTACTTAATCGTCCGATCGGCAGTTTTTCGACCGCGATGACATCAATTGCGCGGCGGTTCCCAGGCCGCCCTTGTGGTACGTCCACTTCGCCTTGAGCTTCGCTGTTCCCGCGCCAGTCGTATCGACTGCCGCATAAATTGTATCTTTTTTGCCGAAATTGTCCGTTGCCTGGGTAATCTTCTTGCTCGCGCTAATGGCGTTGCCCAAGCTGATCGCACCAGCCGTGACCCCTGACATTACCGGTGGTGGAACAGGCGCAGTCGGCACCGGTATGGGCTGGGGTGCCGGCGCTACCTCTTTCTTGCCGCAGGCATTGAGCGTCAGGGCACGTGCTGCGAGGGTGACGAGAATGTACTTAATATGCGTTTGAGTTCTTTCTGTTGTTCAAGTTAAGAGAAAGGCACGCGTTACAGCGCGGGAATCTTCAGCTTTTGGCCGGGAAAGATCTTGTTCGGGTCGTCGAGAGTGTCCCGGTTAGCCTCGTAGATTCGGTTCCACTCGCTGGCATTGCCATATTCGCGCTTGGCGATCTTTGACAGGCTGTCGCCAGAGACGACCAGTGAGTTTTCGTTGCCGTCGAACTCGAGCCGCTTTGCACATTTGAAAAATCCGGCATCTCTTCGGTCATGTGGTTCTCCTTGGTGTTTGAAGCATGGTCTATGATGATTTCTTAACTGCGATCCACTGGCTGAACTGAGTGATCACGCCGAACCGCTTTTTACTGCTTAAATATTGTTCAGTCCGTGCGTTCGAGCACAAATGCCGAACCGAGGAGCAGCGCGACTTCAACTCTTCAATTCCTTTCAATGCTCATTACCCTTGGAAGAAACGCCCAATGAAGTTTGTCTGCACCATGGGATGCTGGCTGTGCCTGCTGTTGGCGACGCTTACCGGTGCTCAGACGCTCACGCTCGGGGTCAACGCGGTCAAATTGCGCGCCGACCAGCAGGAATCGCTGAAGCGCTTTGTGGCGGACACGTTTCCGGCACTCACGTTTGATTGGAAGTCATTCTCGGCATTCGCCAATTCCAGCGGGGGCAAGCGCCAGCCAATAGCAGTCACATTGGCTACGGTACCGGCATTGATGGCGGCAGGCATTTGCCGAAGTGAGCAACACCGGTTTTATCTTGAGGCTGCGGACGGCAAACAGAAGACGCGCTGGCAGTCCAACGCTGACTTGACCAGCTTTCAGGCATGGGCCCCCCGGGGAGCGGATTGCTCTCAGGAGGCCTTAGCCATTGACGTTGACAGGTCCTTGTCGGATACAGACTTTCTGTTCCTCGATCGTCAAAAAGACGCACTGCGCGGTCGGGCGGCGGGCGTCATCGGCGGC
>JANMZU010000010.1:0-9892 GCA_031383585.1 Betaproteobacteria bacterium | reverse complement strand
GGCGAGCTCGACGCCAAACGTGCGATCGATCAGGCGAGCAGGCTGGCGGCAACGATCTGAAAAGCCGCGATTTCCGAAGCAAAAACCAGCACCCACGCGGCTTTACAGCCACTTTGTGTCTGCAAGCCGCTCCAGTGCTCGTGTTTCAATATTTTGACTTGCGCGCGCCACCTGCCTTCTTGATTGCCGTCATATGGCCGCACCCGGTGCAGGGATATTCTCCAATTACACAAAAACTTCAACTCTCGCCGGGTGTGTGACCGCGTGGCGAAAGATGCGACGAAGGCGTAGCTAAACGACATCGCGCGAAAATCGGCAGGGGCCTATGATGTTCCTGCGCCTTTGGAGATTCAACCGATGAATGATCGCGTCACGATTGCCGTCCCCGTTACCGAAATCCGCGGCCGCCGAAAGGGGCGTGCAACGCTGAAAGGCCGCCAGACTGATCCGCGGGCGAGAGCGGAAGTTGCGGCACTGCTAGCGCATCTTTCCGATTCGGGCGCGACGCCGCTCCGGCGTGACCTGCTGATCGAATACCTGCATCTGATTCAGGACAAGTTCGGCCAGCTTTCTGCTGCGCACATGACGGCGCTCGCGGAAGCGATGAAGATCGCGCAGGCCGAGGTATACGAAGTTGCGACCTTCTATCACCACTTCGATGTGGTGAAAGAGGGGGAAGCTTCCCCGGCAGCATTGACAGTGCGGGTCTGCGAAACCCTCTCCTGCGCCATGGCCGGTGCCGAGACATTGCTAAAAAAATTGCCCGCCATTTTGGGCGAGAATGTTCGCGTTCTGGCCGTACCGTGCATCGGTCGATGTTCAGAGGCGCCTGCGGTATGTGTGGGGCAAAATGCCTTTGGTGATGCGACGGTTGAGCGCGTTGCCAACGCGGTCAAAACTGAGCAGACCCGTGGTGAGCCGGGTATTGGCGTCAAATTTGTCGAATACGCGAAGTATCAAGCCGACGGCGGCTATCAAACCTACCTGGCCTGTCTGAGCGGCAAACGCGATGCAGAGGCCGTAATCACCGAAATGGAACACTCCGGCCTGCGCGGTCTCGGCGGCGCCGGATTTTCCACCGGCCGCAAATGGCGCATTGTTAAAGCCGAGGCAGCGCCGCGCTTGATGGCGGTGAATATCGACGAAGGCGAGCCGGGTACATTCAAGGATCGCTACTACCTTGAGCGCGATCCGCATCGTTTTCTCGAAGGCATGCTGATCGCGGCGAACATCGTCGGCATCGATGCCATCTATGTTTATCTGCGGGACGAATACCACGCCTGCCGTAATTTGCTGCAGGCCGAACTCGCCAAACTGCAGGCGAACCCGCCAGGCGGAGCCAAATTGCCGCTGATCGACTTGCGCCGTGGCGCCGGCGCTTATATTGGAGGCGACGAGTCGGCGATGATCGAATCGATCGAAGGCAAGCGCGGCATGCCGCGCCTACGTCCGCCCTATGTCGCCCAAGTCGGCTTGTTCAATCGGCCGACGCTGGAACACAACTTTGAAACGCTCTACTGGGTGCGTGATATTTTAGAAAAGGGTGCGGCCTGGTTTGCCGATCAGGGACGCAACGGCCGCAAGGGGCTGCGTTCGTTTTCGGTTTCGGGCCGGGTGAAGAATCCCGGTGTGAAGCTCGCACCTGCAGGCATTACGGTGAAAGAGTTGATCGAGGAACACTGTGGCGGCATACATGATGGGCAGGTGTTTTACGCCTATCTGCCGGGTGGCGCATCGGGCGGCATTTTGCCCGCCAGCATGGGCGACATCCCGCTCGATTTCGACACCCTGCAGCCGCACGGCTGCTTCATCGGCTCAGCTGCAGTTGTCATTCTTTCGGATCAAGACAAGGCGCGAGACGCCGCACTTAATTTGATGAAATTTTTCGAACACGAAAGTTGCGGCCAATGCACGCCTTGCCGAGTGGGCACAGAAAAAGCTGTGCAGTTGCTGGAAGAATCTAAATGGCGAACCGGGCTGCTTGAAGAACTTTCTCAGGTGATGGTTGATGCGTCCATCTGCTGTCTGGGTCAGGCGGCACCGAACCCGATCCGCTGTGTGATCAAACACTTTTCGCACGAGATTTCCTGATGAATGCAATGAACGAACCGCTCATCCGCGCTGAAGAAATCGAGTTCACTCTCGACGGAAAAAAGATTACCGCACTCGCCGATCAGACGCTGATCGAGATCGCCGAGCAGCACGGCATTGAGATTCCGCATCTATGCTACAAGCCCGGCTATCGTGCCGATGGCAATTGCCGCGCATGCGTAGTTGAAATCAAAGGTGAACGCGTGTTGGCGCCGTCGTGCTGCCGGCATCCTGCAAACGGCATGGAGGTCACCACTGCATCTCCACGTGCAGTCGCGTCGCAAAAGATGGTATTGGAGTTACTTACTGCTGATGCGCCACCGACAGACTACAAGCCTGGCGCAAACGAGTTGATGCAGTGGGCCGAAAAGCTTGGCGTTACCACGTCTCGCTTCAAGCCACGACTGCAACCGGGCTTGGCAAATTCGGCTGATTTCTCGCATCCGGCAATGACCGTCAATCTCGATGCCTGCATCCAGTGCACGCGCTGCGTGCGCGCCTGCCGCGAAGAGCAGGTGAACGATGTCATCGGCTACGCTTTTCGCGGGGCGCAGTCGAAGATCGTGTTCGACTTTGATGACCCCATGGGTGTATCCACCTGCGTGGCATGTGGCGAATGTGTGCAGGCGTGTCCGACCGGCGCGCTGGCACCAGCCAAGGAAGCATATAAAGTTGTCGCGGACAAAACAGTCGACAGCGTCTGCCCGTACTGCGGCGTCGGATGCCAGCTTGCGTACCACGTCAAAGACAACACCATCATCCGCGTCGAGGGACGCGATGGTCAGTCCAATCACAATCGTCTCTGCGTCAAGGGCCGTTATGGCTTCGACTATGCGCATCATCAGCAGCGCCTCACCAAGCCGCTGATCCGCAAAGCTGGCGTGGCCAAGACTGCAGATTTCAAACTCGACCCGGAAAACTGGCGCGAGGTATTCCGCGAAGCGACGTGGGAAGAAGCGCTCGATCTTGCCGGTAACACCCTTGCGAAGATTCGTGATGTCCACGGCAGTAATGCACTGGCGGGCTTCGGCAGTGCTAAGGGCAGCAACGAAGAGGCGTATCTGTTTCAGAAGCTGGTACGCACCGGCTTTGGTACCAACAACGTTGATCATTGCACGCGGCTGTGCCACGCCTCATCGGTCGCCGCGCTACTCGAAGGCGTGGGTTCGGGCGCGGTGTCGAACCAGGTGTCGGACGTTGCGAAAGCTGAAGTCATCTTCCTCATCGGCGCCAATCCGACCTCGAACCATCCGGTAGCGGCAACCTGGATCAAAAACGCTGTCAAGAATGGTGCAAAGCTGATCGTTGCCGATCCGCGTGGCACCGAGCTTGGCCGCCACGCCTGGCGAAAATTGCAGTTCAAAGCTGATACCGATGTGGCGATGTTGAACGCGATGATTCACACTATCATCGACGAAGGTCTAGTGAATGAAGATTTCATTCGCGATCGCACCGCCAATTTCGAGGCACTAAAAGAAAACGCGAAGAGCTATAGCCCGGAAAAAATGGCACCGCTGTGTGGCATTCCGGCCGAAACACTGCGCGAAGTCGCGCGCGCCTTTGCGACTTCGAAAGGCTCGATGATTCTATGGGGCATGGGTATTTCGCAACACGTGCACGGCACCGACAATGCGCGCTGCCTGATTGCGCTGACATTGATGACCGGGCAGATCGGTCGACCTGGAACTGGCCTGCATCCATTGCGCGGGCAGAATAATGTGCAAGGCGCATCCGACGCCGGTTTGATTCCGATGATGTTTCCCGATTACAAACGCGTCGACAATGCGGAGGCGTTTGCGCGCTTTGAGAAACTCTGGCGCACCAAGTTGGACCCAAAGCCGGGACTGACCGTAGTCGAAATCATGGACGCCGCCTACGACGGCAAGATCAAAGGCATGTACGTGATGGGTGAGAATCCGGCGATGTCGGACCCTGACGCTAACCATGCGCGCGGCGGGTTGGCGAAGCTGGAGATGTTGGTGGTGCAGGATATTTTTCTCACCGAAACCGCATACCTCGCCGACGTGATCTTGCCCGCGTCCGCATGGCCGGAAAAAATGGGTACGGTGACCAATACCGATCGTATGGTGCAACTCGGTCGACGGGCGCTTGATCTGCCTGGTGATGCGAGGCAGGATTTGTGGATCATCCAGCAATTGGCCAAGCGACTTGGTGTCGACTGGAATTATCCCGGTGCCGAGAGTGGCGTCGAGTCCATTTACAACGAGATGCGCACAGCGATGAATTCGATGGCCGGTATTTCTTGGGAGCGGCTTGAGCGCGAGTCGTCGGTGACCTATCCCTGCGTTGGCGACGACGACCCCGGCCAACCGGTTGTGTTTACCAAGGATTTCCCCACGCCGACTGGGCGAGCCAAATTTGTACCCGCCGATATCATTCCCGCTAATGAGCGGCCCGATGCCGAGTACCCGTTCGTACTCATCACCGGCCGCCAACTTGAGCATTGGCATACCGGTTCGATGACGCGGCGCGCTTCGGTGCTGGACGCAATTGAGCCGGAGGCGGTGGTGTCAGCGCATCCGCTCGATCTCGCGCAAATTGGCGCCTTGGCTGGCGATGTGATCACCGTACAGTCGCGGCGTGGCGCAATCTCGCTAACGGCGCGCGCCGATGAGGGCACACCAACCGGTGCAGTATTCATTCCATTCGCGTTCTACGAGGCGGCTGCGAATCTGTTGACCAATCCTGCGCTTGACCCGGTAGGGAAAATTGCCGAGGTCAAATATTGTGCGGTGAAGCTGAGCCGGGGTGGACAGCTGACAGCGCTATCGAGCTATGGTGGCGGGCAGGCGTTTGACAACATTGCGGCAAAAACGCCTGTGGCGATGAACAGTGCTGCGGATGCCGCGAGTTAAAACTCGGCGACGCATCGCTAATATTGGCGCTCCTCCTGGGCGTTTTTTGTCTGGAGAACCGCGCCAATGCTACGTTTAGCTAATCTCTAGAAGGCCTCCCAACAGCGCGCCTGGTTTATTTGGCTCCCTGATCGCGGGCATCCTCAGCACCGGAAATGCGCAACCGTGCTGCAAGCTGCCTGGTAATGTTGGTCATGATCTTTAGCGCTATCGCGGGCTGTTGCTTCTGCAGGTCGCCGAGTTGCTCGGGACTCATGGAATAAAGTGCTACGTCGCGTTTTGCATACGCATCTGCAGACCGTGGCTTGCTCTCCACGAGCGCCATTTCGCCAAATGCCATCCCCGGCCCAAGCGTTGCCAGACGCCGGGCACGCTGCGTGCCGGGAATCTTAAGCTTGATGCTTACCTCGCCCTTGACGATAACGAACAGCCTGTCGCCGGGTTCGCCTTCGCTGAATATCAGGCTGCCGCGCTCCAAATCCTCTCGGGTGAGGATAGTGTAGAGATATTCAAGTTCATGCTCGTCGAGGCCGTCAAATAGCGCCGCGCGACCCACCGCATGGACGCCACAGCGTCCAACCATGACGCGTGCAAGTGCGTCGTCATACTCCTTCACGATCTCCTGGTAGGCAACTTCTGCTTGCTCCCATTGGCCATCTGAATACAGCGCGTAGGCTTTTTCGGTTGCGGCGCAAAGGGCTTTTTCCGTGGACGTTGCCGCAACTTCTTCGTCTGCGTCGCGGATGCCAAGTAGTTCGTAAATCAGGAATTCGCCCTTACGCCCCTTCACAGCCACCAAGTCAATTGGACGCAGCCACAAGCGCTCGCCTGACTCCTTGAACACAGCGTTGCTGACACAGATGCTGGTGCCGAAATCCTTGTTGATACCTTCGAGGCGCGAGGCGATGTTCACGCCGTCACCCATCACTGTGTAGCTGAGGCGTTCGAGCGAACCGATATTGCCGACCAGCACCTGGTCTGAATGGATACCAATGCGTACCGTGAGTGGTCCTTTGCCGGTTTCGCCGAGAACCGCGTTGAGTTTCGCCATCCTGCGCTGTGACCTGACTGCCGCCACGCATGCGCGATATGAGTGGTCCGAAATCGTGACCGGTGCACCCCAGAATGCCATGACCGCATCGCCAATGAACTTGTCAATCGTGCCTTGTTCTTCCTTGACGGCCAGCGTGACCAGTTCCAGGTATGCGGAAACGGTTTCGAGCAATTCTCTCGTCGGTGTCACTTCGGCGAGGCTGGAGAAGCCCTTGAGATCGGTGAAAAACATCGTCAGGTAGCGGCTTTGTCCGCCGGGCGCCAGTGGCGTGCCGGTACGTATCAGATCGCTAACCAGTTCACGCGGAACATAGGCCGCAAATGCGCTGATCGCCGCCTTCAGTTTTTGCGTGGCGTCTATCAGCAGGCTGATTTCAGCCACTTTTGAGGAGAGCACCAGATTCGGACTGATCTGAAAGCTGAACACCCGCTTGATCTCCTCAACCAGAACTTCCAGCGGTCGGGAAATTCGCTTCGACACGAGATAGGCCAGCAGAATGACGAACAACAGCAACCCACCACCGAACAGCGTGATGTTGCGATTATTCGCATCAATTTCGCCGACAAAGTCTTTGACTGGCGTGAGGATGACAACTTCCCAGGGTTTCCTGAGATTTTCGGGGAACGGCGAAAATAGCGCGATGTATTCCTCACCACCTTCAGTGAAGTAGAAGTTGTCGCTCTTTCGCTCGGCGCGCTCGACCGCTGCCCTGGTGATTGCCGGGTTATCGAGCTCACGAATGTTCTTTTGAGATTTGGTCTCATCCTTACGATAGGCTTGCGCGAAATCAGGATGCGCAACCACGAGGCCGCCACGGTCAATAATCAGTGTGATGCTGGCGTCACTGGCACGATTGGCGGCGAGGAACTCGGAGAAGCGCTTCAGCCGCAGATTGGCAGCAGCTGCGCCGAGCAGCTTACCGCCCGAAATGATCGAAGCCGAAATCGACAAGCCAGGCTCACCCGTGCTGCGAATATTATATGGGTCGGACAACAGGATCTGATTGGTGTCCGCGGCCGGTCCGCGCTTCACGGCAGCCTCGAAAAACCTCGCGGTGCGTGGGTCATATACCGCTGGAATCGAACTGCTGCCAACCGGTTGTCCCCACTCTTTCAGGAACGTATAACTGTCGTTGGCGATACCCGCCTTGGAGCGATCGATCATGCGGTTGGTGTATCTGGCGTCGGCGGGGATCTTGTGCTCGATCATCGGCCTTTTCGGGTCGATCCCGCCAACCTGCCGGAAGCTGCCGTCCATGAACCCCAGGTAGTAACTGGTGATGTCGGGATTGTTTTGTATCGCTCGGAGCAACATCTGTCCCGACTCGTCCTTCCGGAAGAAGCCCGGTTCTATCGAGGCCAATTGTGCCGTGGACCTAACAGCGTCCGCGATCGGCTCCACGAATGAGTTTATGTTGCGAATCGTTTCTTCACGTGCCCGTTCCATTGCCTTTGCGGCTTCTCTCTTTGCCAGCTTGATATTGCTTTGATAGGTGACGAAAATCAGGCCGGAAAAAAGTGGCACGATGAGAAGCAGAAACAATCCGCTGATGGTGACGTGAAGTTTGAGAGTCGCTGGAATAGATTTCATTTGCTTAAGCCTGGTTTTGTGGAGGCAACGCTCAGCAGCGGGTACAGGAATTTAGCGGCACGAGCATCAATGCGCG
The DNA here is from genome assembly GCA_031383585.1 of Betaproteobacteria bacterium. Classification (GTDB taxonomy): domain Bacteria; phylum Pseudomonadota; class Gammaproteobacteria; order Burkholderiales; family Usitatibacteraceae; genus UKL13-2. The sequence goes on along the minus strand of JANMZU010000010.1, from coordinate 2,205 downwards.
GTGGAGCATGGCGGCTAGCGTTTGCAGTAAATCCGAAAGATCCACATCTCATTCAACATCCCCCCGTGTTTTTTTGAATTCCCGGTCGAGCAGGCATTACCCGACAAATAGTCAAAGCCGGTTTCTACACCATCTGGTCGCGGAGTCTATTTTTGTCCAAGTCGCACGTGGCCCTCAAGCCGCAAACTTTCTTGTCATTTTGCTTCAAACACGAGTCACAATCGTCTCCTGTGCGCCACCGCGAGGTGTGTGCCGCGCACAATTCGTGGGTTGTAGTTTACCAGCATATGCATTTAGGGGTGCTCAAAGACGCGTCCAAGTCGCTTGCAGTGTCGCGATGATCACGAACCCGGGTTGCAGTAGTCAACGAGTCACGCGCCGTGTATTATTTCGCCTATTCAGTGTTAGAAACACCCAGCCAGTTATTGATTTTTGGTGTTACCATTCCCGCGCTCTGATAAAAAAAGCGATTGAAAACCTCTGCGCATTGGTAACTAAGTGGCTCAAAACTCACATCACCAAATAACCCCCATACAGGGCGATTCGAATGAGCGTCGCAGTGGATATTGAGCAACAGACATCCTTTATGCCGGCGTTTGCCCGCGTTGCCAAGATAGCCATCGCCATCATCGCGGTAATGACTTTCGCTTTGGGGGTCCTTTCCGTTATGGCCCTGGAGAAATTCAGGGGTACCGTCAAGGATGTGACCGAGTCGAGAATTGGCGTGATCGCCTATGATGTTCAGGACAACATCGAACAGGGTTTGGCTTTGGGTATCAACTTGCCGGCGCTGCAGAATGTGGAAGATACCATACGTCGCGCGCGCAGCCGGGACGCAAAGATCACATCGATTTATGTGATTGGCCGCCAAGGCGAAACGCTTTATCGCGTTCCTGAAGCAGCGGAAAAATTGAGTGACGACGCGGTCGAAAATTTCCGCAAGATGAGCGAGAAGGACGGACTGTCGAGCCTACGGGATGGCAATTCACTCAACGTAGTCTTGCCCCTGCAAAACAGCTTTTCGCAAACTCAGGGCATCCTGCTCATCAAGTATGATGCAGAGAGCCTTGATGAGCGCTTTTTGGCTTTCCGAGCGATATTCCTCCAGCAGGTCCTGATTTTCCTGCTTGGCGGTGCCGTGGTGGCAACGGTTACTATCTGGATATTGCTGAAAAGATATGACGCCATGGATGCCGTGCTTGCCGAGTCATTTGATCCTGATGCCAGAGCCGAGCCTCGCGATGCCGGCGCTCGCCAAGGCGGACTCGACGTCTTCAGGGCAAAGGAAAGTGAAGCGCTCGAAGCGATTGCGGCTGCAGAAAAAGTGATATTGACCAAATGAGCACAGTCACCCTGCGCGGATTGGACCGCTACCGTTACCTGCTTGTTGGATGGATGCTGGCAATCGTCCTTGTCACGCTGGCGGTTTTTTCCTACCAGACATCGTCTGTTTTCATAAACGTTCTTCGGCCCGACTTTGAGGCCAAGGCAATTCTTGTTTCCGATACGATTGTCGGGCAATTTCAACGCGCCTCTGACAATAACATCGCGATCAAGGATTTGCGGGGACTACCGGCTTTTCTTGATGATGCCATCAATGACCATCCCGAAGTCGCCTATGCGCTGGTGTCCTTGCCGGACAGCGGCATAATTCACGCGTCGACCAAATTCGAAAAGGATGCGAGGATCTCTCCTGAACTGCGCGCGCATGTGCTCGCCAAGCAAGGCGCAGCCAGGTCCTCATCATTTCGTAACATTGTAGATGTCACCACACCGCTGCCGAATTTGGGCGGCACGGTCCTGTTGCATGTCGGCGTCGACGAAAGGAACATCCAGACGCGGCTGATGGAAATCAAGTTCGATTTATTTATTACGTTATTTGTTTCGATAGTCATTGCGTTGGAAGTACTGTTTTTTGTTGTGCTTCTCACGCTGGATCGCCAGAGTCAGGACATTCGCGGTTTTGTTGAGTCTGTACGCGCAGGTATTTTCCCGCTGGTAACACCAGACAGCAGGAAGGGTTTCGTCAGCCCGCTCACGCGCGCATTGCAAAATGCAATTTTCGCGGTCAATAACCGCTACCGAATGTTGTTGCAAAAGGGTGCAGCAGCGAATCTCAGTACGGAGCCGAGAAGACTGCTGCGGGCAATGCTTGCAAACATCGATGAGAAATTTCAGTTTTCCTCGATCCGCAAGTCGATGGAG
>JANMZU010000713.1:0-1899 GCA_031383585.1 Betaproteobacteria bacterium | reverse complement strand
GGCCAACCCTTCAAGTCGCGCGGCGATGTTCACGCCATCGCCATAAACCGTGCCATCGTCCTTCTCGATCACGTCGCCCAGATGGATGCCGATGCGAAAACGCATGCGGCGGTCTTCGGGCGTATCACCATGCGAGCCAGTAATTTGCCGCTGTATGGCCAGGGCGGCATCAACAGCGCCGACAGCGGAATCAAAAGCCGCAAGCACCGCGTCGCCGACCATGTCGATCACCCGGCCGCGATGAGCCTCGATCTGTTCGCGGAACACGGCACGCGCGACATCGAGCGCCGCCACGGTTGCCAAGTCGTCAAGCGACATCAAGCGCGAGTAACCGGCGACGTCGGCGGCGAGAATGGCGAGCAGGTGGTGGCGCTGGGTTTCGTTATTCATCGTGTTTCAGATTTGGGCGCGAGAAGACAAGCGCCTCACTCCGTCAATCCCGCCTTGCGGTACATCGGCATGTAGGTATTCTCGTAAAACTCTTTGTAGGCACGCGGCCCCGAGGGATGGGGTATGACGGAGCCGGTGTTCCGGAAATTGGGTGAGAGGCGGCGCAACTCCATCACCGCCGCCTTGGCTCTCGCTTCGTCGCCCTTGGCGGTGTAGAGCATGGCCAGAAGGGCATAGTTGCCAGCGTAGGTCGGGTGCGCTTCGGTTCCCTTCAGGCTCCACTCCAAGGCCGCGTCCTTGTTACCCGACTGCCAGTGCGCACGCGCGATGTTATAAAAGCAAACCGGGCTGGGATGCTTGGGCTCGAGCTGGAAGGCTTGAGTCAGCAAGGCAATCGCCTTCTCAGGTTCCGCGTTGGCGATAAACCAGCGAGACAGGTTGTTATATGCCGACCAATTTTTTGGTTGCAGGGAAAGCGCCGTCTCCGAAGCGCGTCGCCAGCCGGGAAAGTCGTTGTGGGTCTCCGCATAAAACCCGAGAACTCTGTAAACATCGCCGTTGTAGGGGTCGAGCACTTTTGCCTTTAAAGCAAGCTCGTGCACCTCGCTCCATTTTTGCTCTATTACGGCAGGTTCCATGTCGTAGCTGAAGTTGAGCGCTTGCAGGGCGAGCGCAGCCGCCAGACCGGTCATGGCGCGGACATTGTTGGGTTCCAGCGCCAATGCCTGCCGATTGAGCGCTTCAATCTGCTGCCAATTCTGTAGCGATTGTGTTTTGAGATTCAAGGCGGCCGCGCGCAAGAGTAAATCCGCGACCTTGGGGGCGCTCTGGCGCATTTCGCTTTCGCGAGCCGCCACGATCACCATTTCATGGCCAATGCCGTTGCCGATCTGGGCCGTCACTTTGTCTTGCAGCGCAAATAGATTGCTCAGTTCGCCATCGAGCGTATCCGTCCACAGCGTCGCTCCGCTTTGCGCGTCAGCCAGCGTCACGCTGATGCGAATCTTGTCGCCGCTGCTCAGCACACTGCCCTGCACGACAAAGCGCACGCCGGCATCCTTGCCGATCTGTTGAACCGTCAGCGCCTTGTCCTTGAAGCTGAACGCCGTCGTTGGGGGGATCACATAGGCATCACGGATACGTGACAAGTCAGCGGTAATGCTGGTCGTCAGCGCATCGGCGACATAGGCCTTTTGAGCTTCGCCGGTCTGGTTGGCGAAGGGTAGGACGAGGATGGAGAGCGGATTGACGGCGACTTCATTCGTAACGGTCGAGCCGGCGGGTCGCCAGAATTGCGATATGCCAATGCCTGTAGCGAGGACGAGCAGAGTGACAACAGCGAAGGCAACGCGGCGCAGGTGAGGGTTGCGAGGAGTCGCCGCACGAACTGCAGGTGCTGCGTCAGCCGCGCCCACATGCAGACGATAGGCCCGCACCGGCTGGACGATGTTCTTTACCGTCTGCTCGCCGGTATCTTCAAACTGCGCCTCAACTTTTCCAAACACGGCG
>JANMZU010000938.1:0-7935 GCA_031383585.1 Betaproteobacteria bacterium | reverse complement strand
TGAACGTCGTCATCCACCGCCTGCCGATCATGCTCGAAAGGGACTGGATGTCGCAGTGTCTCGAGTACCTTGGCGACAAGATTGTTGTCAAGCAACCGGAGCCGAGCGGCGAACGAGGTCGATACAACCTCGTTGTTCCACGGTCCGCCTGTCCAGGCTGCGGCGCCGCAATAACTGCGTTGCAGAACATTCCAATCGTGAGCTACGCGGTACTTCGCGGTAAATGCGCAGTCTGCAAAACGCCCATCAGCATCCGTTACCCGTTGGTAGAAGCGCTCACCGGTTTGTTGACGGGTTTCCTTGCATGGCAATATGGCGTCACGTGGATAATGCTGTTTGCCGTCTTGTATTTGTGGGCGCTTATCGCACTGACGTTCATTGATGCGGACACAACGCTGCTTCCTGACGACATCACGCTGCCGCTCCTATGGCTGGGTTTGCTTGTGAATACTGCTGGTGTTTTCACGGATATTCGCTCGGCGACAGTCGGCGCGGTCGCGGGTTATCTCATCTTGTGGTCGGTGTACTGGGCCTTCAAGCTTATTACCGGCAAGGAGGGCATGGGTTACGGAGATTTCAAGTTACTCGCAGCCATTGGTGCGTGGCTAGGCTGGCAGTTGTTGCCGCTGGTGATTCTCTTGTCCGCAGCCGTGGGCGCCGTTGTCGGCATTGCCGGAATTGTCATAAAGGGCCGCGACAAAGGTGCAAAGCTACCTTTTGGCCCCTATTTGGCGGCGGCGGGTTTCATAGCGATGGTGTGGGGCGCACAATTGAACGCCTGGTATTTGGGCCGCATGCCTGGTTGAGGTAATGCGGGAAGAACTATATATTGTTGGGCTAACCGGTGGAATCGGCAGCGGAAAATCCACAGTCGCCGCTCTTTTTTCGGCCTTGGGAGCCGCGACGGTCGACACTGACGCAATAGCACATGTACTGACAGCGCCACATGGTCGGGCCATTCAGGCGATTCGAGCATTGATGGGAGCGGACTTGATCTCGCTTGATGGTTCGTTGGATCGACGTGCTACACGGCAGCGCGTGTTTTCTGACGGGGCCGCAAAAAAACAGTTGGAATCCATACTGCATCCGCTCATACGCGAGGAGGTGGAAGCTGCTCTTGGAACGCCGACGGTGAGGTTGGCACCTTACACTTTGCTGGTTGTGCCTTTGCTGTTTGAAGCGAGCAACTATCGCGCGCGCGCGCAAACAACAATGTTGGTTGACTGCGCGGTAAGCACGCAATTGGAACGAGTGCAGCGACGGTCGGGGCTTGGAGTCGATGAGGCCAAGAGAATCGTAGCTGCGCAATTGCCGCGGGCGGCTAAGTTGCAATTGGCTGATCAGGTAATCTGGAATGGGGAAGGTATGGCGGCATTGGGCGCACAAGTGGAGCGCATCCACAGGTTTTACATGCGACAAGGCTCAGCAATGGTATGAGTACAGTGCACTTAGCCGAAATTTGTAAACTCGGGTCGAATCCGTCACAATTCGGGCCACCGCTACCGGCCAGCCAGTGATCACATACGAATATCCGCTCAATGAACGCATCCGTACGCTTTTGCGTCTGGAGGACCTTTTTGACCGCCTGGATTTCTTTATCGCTCAAGACGCCGCGCTCGACCATCAAGTTGCGTTAACCAGCATCTTCGAGATACTTGAAGTAGCTTCGCGCGGGGATCTGAAGTCGGACCTGCTTCAAGAGCTTGATCGCCAGCGCTTATTTCTCGAAGCCTTACGCGGTAATCCAGCTATTTCAGAAGAGCGGCTTAATGGCGTCATTGCGGAAATCGAATCGACATTTGCAGATTTACTTGCCTCCGCCGGGAAGACCGGATATCACCTTAGGGAAAATGAGTGGCTGATGGCAATCAAGCAACGCGCAGCGATTCCAGGTGGGATCTGCGAGTTTGACTTGCCCTCATACCATCATTGGTTACACAGAGATCATGGCGTGCGCCGCGCTGATCTTGAGTCATGGCGTTTCCCGCTCAATCCAGTGGCGGCGGCGTTGCGTATCGTGTTGCGCGTATTGCGTGAGAGTGGCAAGTCATCTTCACTGATTGCCTACCGGGGGGTGTTTCAACAGACACCAATGGAGAGGGCGGCACACATGTTGCGCCTCACAATCAGGCGCGATGTCGCCTGCGTACCCGAGATTAGTGCCAACAAATACGCACTAAACATCCGCTTCATTTTACCCGATAGCGTTCAGCGGACCAAAGTTCATGAGTCCGACATCGAATTTGAACTTACCTATTGCCATCTATGAAATCGAAAAGCGTGCGCTGTCCGCAGTGCGGCACGTCGGTCGAATATCACCCTGATAGCGTATCACGGCCGTTTTGCAGTGCCCGGTGCAAGTTGCTTGATCTAGGTGCGTGGGCCGAGGAACGATACGCGATCGCGGCATCCTCTGGCGACCCTGATACCTCTGGGTTGGAAGCCGATGCTATTGGCAACGGCTCGCCGCCTGTGTCGAGGCTGGACTCCACAGAGTAATTGCATTGGCTCGGCCAAGAGCACAAGCGTCTAAATTCCACTGCTTTGAAATGGTTTTCTTGCCACAGTGAGCAACGCTGCGATAAAATTAGGGTGTGGAGATGACCTGTTGTAAAACTTGCTTGTTAGGTGTCTGATTTGGAACAAGGGGCGACCAAAACCGTTGACAAGGCATGTTTTTTTCTTGAGATGCGGCCGAACAGGTCTTTGTCGCCGACGGGACGTTTTTACTGCTTTTTGTTCATCGCCAGTGCTACAACGCTGATTGCTGTTGCTGCGACCGCAATAGGGGCCTGGATGGTTCTTCCGTTTGCCGGGCTCGAAATTTTTTTTCTTTGGTTGGCTTTCCGAATTATCGGCCGACACGACGGTGATTATGAGTACGTGCGAGTTGCTGGCAGGGAGTTTTGGTGGACCCGTAACGAATGCGGACGAGTCGAGGAGCTTTCTGGAAACGCCGAATGGGCTCACGTGTCAGCTGTAGCGCGCAATGGTAGGCTGGAAGTTGGATTACGATACATGGGCAAGACCGTCTTAGTCGGACAGATGATCTCAGACGAGCAACGCAAATCACTTTGTCGAAGTCTCGCGCGAGTCTTGAAATAGGAGTGGCATCATGGGGAGGACCCAGGGCGCCGCAGTTTTTTGAAACACCGGATGAGTACTTAGCATGCAAAAAATGACGAACTTCTTCAGGCGCTCTGGTTTGTTTGGGGCCAACGTCGGCAAGATAGTGATCTTGTGCCTGATCAGCTGTCCGGTATTGGCGGCCTACGACGTCAATATTCCGGCGCCTGCGTCCCCGATAGCCGAGCAGATTTACAATTTGCATATGTACATTCTTTGGGTCTGCGCCACCATTTTTGTGGTCGTGTTTGGGTTCATGTTCTATTCATTCTTCAAGTTCCGTCGTTCCAAAGGCGCCAAGCCGGACGTAAACTTTCACGAGAGCACGCTGATCGAGATTATCTGGACGATTATTCCGTTCATCATTTTGATTGCGATGGCAGTTCCAGCGACCAAAACTGTGCTCGACATGAAGGATACTTCCGCGCCAGATATGACCATTAAAGTCACAGGGTTTCAGTGGGGCTGGCGTTACGACTACAGCGCCGAAAATTTTGGTTTCTATTCCAATTTGAGCACGCCATGGAGTCAAGTCGGGCAGCCAGGAAGCGGCCCATCGGAAAAACAGGGAAGCGATTATTTGCTGGAAGTAGATAATCCACTCGTCGTGCCAATCGGAAAGCGTGTTCGCTTGCTCATCACTTCCAACGATGTCATCCATGGATGGTATGTACCGCAACTGGGCATTAACCAGTACGGGATTCCAGGTTTTATCAAGGATGTCTGGTTCAAGGCTGACAAGGTAGGCACCTTTAAAGGGCAATGCAGCCAGATCTGCGGGAAATTGCATGGCTACATGCCAATTACGGTGATTGTTAAGTCTGAAGCCGAGTACGCTGACTGGGTCGAGAAGTCCAAGGCGAAATGGAGTACTAAGGCGTCAGCAGAAACACCGGTTGCTGCTGCGCCAGCCGAGGAGGATAACAAGACGTTCACAATGGCGGAGGCCAAGGATAAAGGCGAAAAGATCTATAGCGCCAATTGCGTAGCTTGCCATCAGCCAACTGGCAAAGGTATGCCTCCCGCTTTCCCGGCACTCGCAGGCTCAAAAGTGGTACTCGGAACCAGCGAGCAACAAATTGGTCTGCTTCTAAATGGCAAACCCGGTACAGCGATGCAGTCATTTGCGCGTTTGTCAAATAGTGAAATCGCGGCAGTGATTACCTATACGAAAAATTCTTTCGGCAACAGTGTTGGTAAGGTTACGCAGCCTGCAGATATCAAGGCGGCCAGGAAGTGACGCTAGCGATCGGGACCGGTTGTGCTTGTCTCCGCGTTGAAATAACCAGAGCAGCGATAAATTAGTTGCAACTATTGACGAAACAGGAGCTTCAAATGTCCACCACTACAGCGCACGACCACGCTCACGATCACTCGCACGACCATGCGCCGGGCGGCCTGATGCGCTACTTCACGACGACTAATCACAAAGACATTGGAACAATGTATCTGTGGTTTGCATTCACAATGTTTTTCATTGGCGGCGCCATGGCTCTCGGCATCCGGGCAGAACTCTTCCAGCCGGGCCTTCAATATTTGCAACCGGAGTTCTTCAATTCATTGACGACAGTTCATGCACTGGTCATGATTTTTGGTGCCGTGATGCCTGCGTTCGTGGGTTTCGCCAATTGGTTGATCCCGATGCAAATTGGGGCTGCTGACATGGCGTTCCCGCGGATGAATAACTGGAGCTTCTGGATAATGATTCCGGCGGCAATATTGTTGATGGCAACGTTCTTTGTGCCGGGTGGAGCTGCCGCATCTGGTTGGACACTCTATCCGCCCTTGGTTATGCAAGGCGGCATGGGCGTAGACATGTCGATCCTGGCCCTGCATTTGCTCGGCGCGTCATCAATCATGGGCTCTATAAACATCATCACGACGTTGCTGAATCTGCGCGCCCCGGGTATGACGCTGATGAAGATGCCGCTCTTTTGCTGGACGTGGTTAATTACGGCGTACTTGCTGATTGCGACGATGCCTGTGTTGGCGGGCGCGATTACGATGATCTTGACCGACCGCCATTTCGGCACAAGCTTTTTTAATGCAGCCGGTGGTGGTGATCCCACTATGTTCATGCACATATTCTGGTTCTTCGGCCATCCAGAAGTTTATATCCTCATTTTGCCGGCTTTTGGCATTGTTTCATCCATCATCCCGGCTTTCGCAAGAAAGCCGCTATTTGGCTATGCCTCGATGGTTTATGCCACTGGCTCAATCGCGATCTTGTCGTTTATCGTTTGGGGACATCATATGTTCACCGTCGGCATGCCGGCGGCCGGTCAGTTATTCTTCATGTATGCAACCATGCTGATTGCGGTACCGACCGGAGTGAAAATATTTAACTGGATCGCAACAATGTGGCGCGGTTCGCTGACCTTCGAGACGCCTATGTTGTTTTGCATCGGCTTCTTGTGCATGTTTACTCTGGGTGGATTTTCCGGCTTGGTGCTGTCAATTGTTGCTGTAGACATTACGCTGCACAACACGTATTACGTTGTTGCACATTTCCACTATGTGCTGTTTCCCGGCGCTATTTGGGGGCTGACAGCAGCGGTATATTTTTATTTACCAAAATTCACCGGCAAAATGTACAGTGAGACGCTGGGCAAGTGGCATTTCTGGGTCTCTGCCATTGCGTTCAATGTCACTTTTTTCCCCCAGCACTTTTTGGGACTGGCGGGTATGCCGCGGCGCATTCCTGATTACGCGTTGCAGTATGCCGAGTGGAATGCGATCTCTACGATTGGTGCCTTTGCACTGGGCTTTAGCCAACTGATCTTCCTATACAACGTTGTGACAACCATACGTTCCGGTGAGAAAGCCAAAGACAAGCAGTGGGAGGGTGCCGATTCACTAGAGTGGACGCATCTACCAAGTCCGGCTCCGTATCACACCTTCGAAACCCCCCCTGTTCTCAAGTAATCAGGCGAACAATGCAAGCTAAGGTAACCAATGATGTACCAACAAACCAGGGGCGGCGTAAGAAAGTCACTTTGGTTCTTCTGCTGGCTTGGGTCGCCCTGATATTTACTTTTTCAATCCTGAAGTTTTCGGGGGTAGTCAGTTGACGCTATCCGTTACATCCGCTGCTCAGGCAGAACTGCGGGAAAGCAACCGAGTATTACTTTTGAAGCTGCTTTTGGTTGTGGCAGTGATGCTGGTTTTTTGTGCATCTATGGTTCCGCTCTACCGTCAGATATGTGATGTTCTGGGTATCACGGCGACACGAGCAGTTGCCCAAAATACACAAGTAGACTCAAGTCGCTTTGTAAAAGTGGAATTTGTTGCCAACCTGAACAAAAGCTTTGCGTGGAAATTTGAGCCCATTGAAAAACTTGTGGAAATTCATCCCGGCGCGATTGTCACTGTTAAATACCGGGTAACCAATACGCTGCCGTATGCGACGACTGGACGCGCAGTACCTAGTTTTGCGCCGATCGATGCAGGATTGTATTTCAACAAAGTTGAGTGTTTTTGTTTCAGTAATCAAACCTTGCAGGCGGGTGAGTCCCGTGAAATGCCGGTGACTTTTTTTGTGGATCCCAAGATGCCAAGAGATTTGGCCGCGATTGCGCTCTCTTATACATTTTTCAACGTCACTAATGAGGCCAATAAGCTGTAATGTGGAATGCCATCAAAGCCGTACTTTGGGGATTTCTGGGTATCAGAAGCGGCAAGGGTTACGAAAGTGACCAGAAAAAATTGAAGATGCAGCATGTAGTTGTGGTCGGTTTGGTTTGCGCTTTGGTGTTTGTGTTGAGCTTGGTCGTTCTGGTGAGAATGCTTACAGCCAAATAATATTCAGTTATTGAGAGTTTTTAGGGAGCTTCAGCATGAGTGCAACAACTGGCGGCTATTATTTTGCCCCACCATCAAAGTGGCCGGTGGTGGGTTCTACGGCGCTGTTTTTCGTGATGACCGGATTGGCGTTGTGGATGAACGAGATCCAGCCGTGGGGCTACACCTCTCTCGCAGTCGGCTTCGCGATACTGCTGTATATGCTGGTTGGATGGTTCGGAATTGTTATTCACGAGAGTGAATCGGGGCTTTACAACGAACAAATGGATACCTCATATCGTTGGAGCATGAGCTGGTTCATTTTTTCCGAGGTCATGTTCTTCTCCGCATTTTTCGGCGCATTGTTTTACGCGAGAGTTTTTTCGGTGCCTTGGCTGGGGGACTTTGATAACGCGCTCATTTGGCAGGGATACGAAGCGAAGTGGCCGACAATGGGGCCGTATCTAGATCCTAATCCAGCCTTTCAGTTTTCGCCCATGAGCGCATGGGGGTTGCCAGCGATTAACACCGCCCTTTTGCTCAGTTCTGGCGTGACTGTGACGTGGGCTCATCATGCGTTGATTGCGAACAAGCGTCATCAGTTGATTCTTGGCCTCTTTCTTACAATCTTGCTTGGAGCGGTTTTCCTGGGAGTGCAGGGCTACGAGTACTACCATGCTTACTCCGACTTGAACCTTAAGCTCTCATCCGGAGTATTTGGCTCCACTTTCTTTATGTTGACCGGTTTCCATGGGTTTCATGTGACGTTAGGCGTAATCATGTTGACGGTAATTCTGGGCCGCTGCATAAAAGGTCATTTCAAACCAGAGCACCATTTTGGATTCGAAGCGGTCGCGTGGTATTGGCATTTCGTCGACGTGGTGTGGCTGGGGCTGTTTGTAGTTGTCTACTGGCTCGTGTAATTGCCCGACGTGTCGGGAAAAAGCCGCACAATGTGCGGCTTTTTTTTGTCAGTCATGAGTGATGGATGGTTTTCAATTTCGCTTGAACTGCTGTTACTTCTGCGGT
>JANMZU010000936.1:0-3418 GCA_031383585.1 Betaproteobacteria bacterium | reverse complement strand
TGAAACTGCCCGCCAAGCTTGGTGTTTCAACTTTAGTCCACTCTTCAATCCGGAGACGGCGGTGGGACGGGTGTGTCCACAAGGGATACCATCCCCCGCGGGGAACATAAATGTGCGTTTTGCGGTTTTCTGGCAGGGCGCGACGAAGCAGCAGACTTAAGCCTGCCAGGGGGAGGGCGCACCACCGGTGCGCCGTAACAGCCAGGGAGCCGCAAAAGTGCGCAATCGCACCCGTAGCCTTCTCACCAAACGGTTGAACGTTAAGAAAGCGTCAGAACCCAATGACCACGCGGCTTTCGGAACAATTCTGGGCGGTCGGCTAGCGTTGCTATGTTCAATGTAGTTTCTTCTTGACTGGCTTCGCCTGCGCAGCTTGGGAACCGGGGTTTTTGGTGGTTACCTTTGGGCGCTTACGCAGGGTCTGAAAATAGTTGTAAATATCGATTGCGAGCATCGGCAGGTCTTCACGGCACTCCGCAAGCAGCTCGGTCATTTCCCGCGGCTTGATCTGCTTCAACGCCTTGGGGTCAATTTCGCCCGCTAGCAGGCTGATGGGAAACAGCAATTCGTTGATCTCATCTTCTTCGCCCACCTCGATCCACGGCACCGGTGAAAACTCGACACCATCGATAAACGCCTGGCACCAGGCGCCGTAGTCATATTCGCCTTCGGCTGCCGCGTTGGAGGGGTCGGTAAGGTTCAACACGAGACCCAGCGATTCGCCGGCGGCCAGATCGGCGGTGATCTCCGCGTGAAAGCGCGATAGCAAATCCTTCACGCTGATCTCCTGCTCTGCACTTTCGTATTCAGGGTTACCCAACACTGCGGGTAACCATTGCTCTTGCGCGACGGCTTGTGGACCGCTGATAACCGCGCATAGAAAACCTTGCATCTCGTCCAGACCCATCGCCTGGCTCTTGAATGCTGGAGTTGATAGTAACGTTTCGAGATGAGAAATCTCGGCGTTAGTTAAAGGGGCCAGAGGCGGATTCGATGTGGCGGACGAAGAAGTCATGGAGATCTCAAGGTAGGGTTCTTGTCGATTATGTTCCGACTTCGAATGTTGCACGCGTGCCGTTTTGACGCTGATCTGGTAATTTGGGATGGGTGGGGCAAATTCTAGTGCAGGTTTGGTTTCGGCGGACTGCGTTGAACTTGTGGTCGGCGGATGGTTGGAATTGTATAGATGAGGCGGCTGGTGGTATGTTTGGGCTGGCAAAGTTGCGTCGAATCCGGCGCAACAGGAAGTTGGAAGGATCATCTCCAGCACGTCTGTGACGCGCGAAGTTGGCGTGCCGCCGCGGCATTGCGCGCCGGACGCCAGGCCTGACACTATCGGTCTTAGTACGGCTCTCCGGTTCGTCCGCTGATCGGTCTGTCTATCGGACTATCGCGTGGCTATGGTGGCTATTACGGACATCGGTGGAGGTAGATTGTCTCGTCGTCGGCCGGCAGGCGCTCTAATCGAATAGCCGCTTTACCGCTTCCGCGTCGAAACGGTAAACCTGATTGCAAATGTCGTCTTTGATTTCCACAATGCCCAGTTCGGCGAGCGTAGCTTCAACTTCATCGCGGCCTAGAGAGCGCAGCATCGCCTCGACTTTCTGCACGTCTCGCTTGCAGGCGTAGCCGACTGGCTTAGCCTCGAATACACGAACGTCTTCTTCATTGAATAAGCGGGACAGCAATTTTTCTGCTGGTAGTGTCGTCAACTCGCGTTCGCTGACGCTGGCGGCAAGCTGTTCGACACGCGCCCAGCCGTCAGGGTCTTTTTCATCCGCTTTCGGTAGTTTTTGCAGCAGCAATGCGCCGGCACCGGTCTGGTTGGCGGCCAGCCACAGATGGGTAGGCAACTGCTCGGAGAGATCGAAATAGTGCTCAAAGCACTCCGCCACCGATAACCCCGAGACCGGCACGATGCTTTGATAAATCTGTGTGCTGCCGGTATAGGTCAGCGTCATCCCCAGCGTGCAGTCACTCACCCAGTCGGAAAAGGCCGCGGTGCTATCCAGCGGTCCGCCCGGGTTGGAGGCGAGACTATTTGCCGAGGCCATTCCGCGCAACGCGAGCGCCTCGGTACAGTCGAGCACGGCGAGCGGCCCGGAAAAAATCTCCATGCCCGCCTCGCTGAGGTTGCGTTTGCGCTGAATTTGCAGTGCCGCACGCCCCGGACGCTTGAGACCCGCACCAATCAATACCGTCACACAGGCCAGCTCGCCAAGGAACTGGCGGATGTTCGCCGGGTAATGGCGGCCTTCGTGCATGTCGCGCCACACATCAGTGAACCGGACCACCTGTCCGCGGATATCGAGATTGTCGAGTGTGAAACGGCGGCTGTAGTTGTATTGCAGGTGGTCGGTGGTCATGTGAGAAGTTTAGCAATTTATCCGGCAGTGATCGTGTTTGGTGGTTTCGATCTTATCCCGGCAGTGCTTGTAAGGTTTCCCCTGAGTTGACGACAATGATCATTGGCGCGACCATTCGGCGTGCACATTCAAGTTTTCCGAAAGCAACCCATGCGAACACAATCAGTCCAAATTCAAACGCTCCTATCACTCGCTGCGGTTGCCGCGTCGGTTTGTTTTAGTGTGTTTGCCGGAGAGTTCAACGAAACCGACGGCGTCGCGATACACGGTTACGACGCAGTGGCTTACGTAGTCGATGGTACGGCCACCGCGGGTGTTAAGGACTTCACGAGCATATATAAAGGTTCGGTATTTCGCTTCAAAGATGCCGCCAACCGCGATGCTTTTATCGCCAGCCCTGAAAAATTCGCCCCGCAATACAACGGCTTTTGCGCGTTTGGCGTATCGCGCGGCTACAAGGCAGCGACTTCACCGGACGCGTTTAGCGTCGTCGATGGCAAGCTCTACCTGAACTACAACGCCGACGTCAAAGCGATGTGGAACAAGGATGTGCCGGGATATATCGTCAAAGCGGATAAGCAATGGGCGGACGTCGAGAAAACATCAAAGGCAGTCCGTTAGCGACGGTGCTGTGCTAATCCTGCGGCCAATCGATTTCCTGGACCAGCCAGTCGCGAAAGGCGCGAACCTTGCGGCTGTTGGCGTTTTGCGGCAGGCACACTAGATGGTAGTCGTTCTCCGACTTGATTTCGATATCAAATAGTTTTACCAATTTGCCGTTCGCAAAGTCGTCGCCAATCAGCGACCGGCGCGCCAGTGATATGCCGTCACCGGCGATGGCTTGCTGCAAAAAGAGCGCGGCGTCGTTGTAATCGATGCCCGAGGCAGGCACCGCCATCTTGACGCCGGCGGCGGCAAACCACTTCTCCCAAAGCCCGGAATCGTTCCGGAACAGCGGCAGCCCGGCGAGCTGTGAGGGCTTCGCAGGTAACTTGCCGCGGCGAAACTTGGGGCTGCACACCAGAAAATAGCTGTCGCCAGCGAGACGTTCG
>JANMZU010000912.1:0-1566 GCA_031383585.1 Betaproteobacteria bacterium | reverse complement strand
GGCTGAGCACTTATCCGCCGCCGGTATACAAACAGATATTCATTACCCAGTGCCGGATCATTGCCAGCGAATTTTCCAAAATCGCTTTTCTAAAGTCCATTTGCCCGTTACTGAAAAGCTGGCGACTGAAATTTTGACCCTTCCTTGTCATCCGAACTTGAGTAGGGAGGAAATTGCGCATGTCATCAACGCCTGTAACAACTTCGCGCCTTGAAAACACGGCTGATTGCAGCTTGATAGTTCCGATCTACCGTAACGAGGAAAACATTCCGCAATTGCTTGAAAGATTTGATGAGCTAAATCGGCGGATAAGAGGTGGCATAAATGTCATCTGTGTGATCGATGGCAGTCCCGACGAGTGTTACCGCTTGCTCTCAATAGGCATGGAGCGGGCGCAATACGCTTCGAGTTTGCTGCTACTTTCTCGAAATTTTGGATCGTTCGCAGCCATTCGCGAGGGCCTAAAATCCGCAGGTACGGGCTTCTTCGCCGTGATGGCTGCCGACCTCCAGGAGCCGGCAGAACTGATCGTGAATTCATTTGAAGCCCTGCAAAACGACGAGTGCGATGTGGCACTTGGGACGCGCGTCTCGCGCGACGATCCATGGCTGACGCGGCTTACTTCTGGGTGGTTTTGGGGGATTTATCGGACCTTTATCCAACGTGACTTGCCAAAAGGTGGCGTTGACGTGTTCGCCTGTAACCGAGCCTTTCGCGACCAGTTGCTGACGTTTCACGAGTCAAATACTTCATTGGTCGGACAGCTGATGTGGCTTGGATTTCGACGTAAATCAATTCCCTATGTGCGACAGCGCCGAACGCATGGGCGCAGTGCATGGAGACTCGGTCGCAAGCTGAAATATTTAATGGACAGTATCTATTCGTTTTCCGATCTGCCCATTAGAGTTTTCCTGGCCCTGGGCATATTAGGGTTGATCACAAGCGCCGTAATGGGGGCTGTCGTTTTCGCCAGCCCCCTCAGTGGCGCAATCACGGTACCGGGATATACGGCAACCGTCATCGCCGTCGTATTTTTCGCCGGACTTAATTTGTTTGGCCTCGGTATCATTGGTTCCTATGTCTGGCGCGCATATGAAAATACGAAAGGCAGACCACTCGCTGTCGTAATGTTAGAACGACACTTCTCGCCATCGATAAGCCGGAAAACCAATAGGAACTCCGCATCTTGAATGAGTTAATTCATCCGCAAGCGATATGCGAATCTGTGCACATCGGTAGTCGCACGCGAGTCTGGGCATTTGCACATATTCTTCCCGGTGCGGTTATTGGCGAGGACTGCAATATTTGTGATGGAGTATTCATTGAAAATGACGTACGCGTTGGTGATAGGGTTACCGTAAAGTGCGGCGTGCAATTGTGGGATGGCTTAACGCTCGAGGATGATGTATTCGTTGGTCCGAACGTCACCTTCACAAACGACCATTTTCCGCGCAGTCGCAGAAAGCCTGCGCTCTGCTCGAAAGTCCTGGCGCCCAACCCGGTCACCTTGAGCAAATCGGCGCGGCTGGCAAACGCGCCATTGGCGTCGCGCCAACGCACCACCGA
>JANMZU010000892.1:0-2429 GCA_031383585.1 Betaproteobacteria bacterium | reverse complement strand
CACTTCGCCGTAGACACGCTGCCCGCGAGTGCGCGCCCTTGCGATGGCGTCGGCGGCTTCGATGCACGACACATGCACAATGTAGATCGGTACGCCGAGCACATCGGCAATGGCGATGGCGCGATTGGCGGCTTCGCCTTCAACCATCGGCGGCCTTGAGAGCGGGTGACCCTCCGGCCCGGTAATGCCCATCTTCGCGACTTCGGCTTGCAGCAAATACACCAGCTCACCATTTTCGGCGTGTACCGTCGGCATAGCGCCGAGTTCCTGCGCGCGGCGGAAGCTGTTCACCAGCGTCTCGTCGTCGCACATGATGGCGTTTTTGTAGGCCATGAAGTGCTTGAAGCTGTTGACGCCTTCTTCCTTGACCAGCGTGCCCATATCGGCGTGCACCGAATCGCTCCACCAGGTGACGGCGACGTGAAAGCCATAATCGCCCGCCGATTTCTCTGCCCAACCGCGCCAGGTGTGATATGCCTCCATCAGCGGTTGCTGGGGATTTGGAATGACGAAATCGATGATGCTGGTGGTGCCGCCCGCGAGGCCTGCGGCGGTGCCGGTGAAGAAGTCATCGGCTGTCACTGTGCCCATGAAAGGCAATTGCATATGCGTGTGCGGATCGATGCCGCCGGGCAGGATGTACTGGCCGGAAGCATCCAGTGTCTGTGTCCCTGCTGGCGCATTTTGCACGGCTGCGTCACCGACGGCAGTTATTTGCCCGTCGATGCAAAGTACATCAGCCTTGAATTCGCGATCAGCGTTGACGACGGTGCCGCCACGGATGAGAAGAGAAGTTGTCATGTCGCTATTCCAGTTTTCTGATTGATTTATTCACGATGGCCGCTTGCCGTGCATGCCGAGCCGATAGACTACCGCCGCAATGGCAATACCGACAAACCATGCGTAGGTATAAACGCCTTTGAAAAAGTCGCCCACGTCCGGAAATGCCTTCGGGAACGCGGCGTTCAAAAATCCCGGCACATTCGGCAGCACCCCTAGCACAAAGGCGATGATCGCAATCCAGTTCCAGCCTGCACTGTATGTATAGCGGCCGTTTTCCTTGTACAAATCGTCGACATCCAGCTGCGTATGGCGAATGAGGTAGTAGTCGACGATGAGGATTCCCGCTACCGGCCCCAGCAGCGCGGAGTAGCCGATCAGCCAGGTGAAGATATAGCCCTGGGTTGACTCCAGCACCTTCCACGGCATCATCAGGATGGCGATACCTGCGGTAATGCAGCCGCCGGTTTTGTAGGAAATGCGGCGCGGATTGAGCGCAGAAAAATCGTAGGCCGGCCCGACCAGATTGGCGGCGAGGTTGACGCTGACGGTATCGATCAGCAGGATGATAAGTGCAATTAATACCGCAGCACCGCTCATGCGGCTGGCTAGGTCGACCGGGTCCCAGATCGCTTTGCCATAGATCACGACAGTTGCCGACGTAACGAATACCGCCATCATCGCCAGCAGGCCCATCGGCAATGGCAAGCCGATCGTTTGGCCGATAACCTGATCGCGCTGCGATTTAGCAAAGCGGGTGAAATCGGGAATATTCAAAGCAAGCGTTGCCCAGAAACCAACCATGGCGGTGAGCGATGGCCAGAAGACGGCGCTGAATTGACCTGCCTTCTTTCCGCCTTCGACAAATTGTGAGGGCTGATCAATGATCGGACCAAAGCCGCCCGCTTTGGAATATGCCCACCAAAGCAGCACGAAGCAGATGACGATCTTGAACGGTGCGGTATAGGTTTCCAGTTTCCTGATCGAATCGATTCCATGCAGGACGTAGTAAAACTGGATCACCCAGAAAGCCATGAAGCAGACTAATTGGCTGATGGTGATGCCAAGTCCGGGGAGCTTGTCTCCGCCCAGCGGTTGGCCCAGCAGCACACCGACGAGGGTATGGATC
Organism: Betaproteobacteria bacterium; assembly: GCA_031383585.1. Taxonomy (GTDB): domain Bacteria; phylum Pseudomonadota; class Gammaproteobacteria; order Burkholderiales; family Usitatibacteraceae; genus UKL13-2. The sequence goes on along the minus strand of JANMZU010000892.1, from coordinate 520 downwards.
ATCATGCCGCCGAACCAGGTCTGGATTCCGTACCAGCCGCACGCGACCAGCGCACGCAACAGGGCGGGCAGCCGCGCGCCGATAGTGCCGAATGAGGCGCGTGCAAGTACCGCGTAGGGAATGCCGTATTTAGCACCTGCGTGGCCGATCAGCAACATCGGCACCAATACGATGGCGTTACCCAGGAAGACAGTGCCCACCGCCTGGCTCCACGACATGCCGCCTTCGATGAGGCTCGCTGCCAATGCGTAGGCGGGGATGCACATCACCATGCCGACCCAGAGTGCTGCGAAGTGATACCAGCGCCAGGTGCGCTGCGCCGCAGTGGTCGGTTGCAGGTCCTCGTTGATCAGTGAACTGCTCATGCGTGCTCCTGTCGGCGAATGGTTGTTGCGGAATCTGATGCGCGATCTTCAAATTTCCGTCTTCCCAGCCTTCGCCGGGATGACGAAAACTGAAAATTCCTCTGAATTCGGCTGCCAGTGGCCCCTTATCCTACTTGCGGAAAAGCAAACTCTGG
>JANMZU010000891.1:0-4561 GCA_031383585.1 Betaproteobacteria bacterium | reverse complement strand
CAGGCGAGTCAGGCTGGAAAAAGTCAGCGATGTTGAGCGAACCGTGGGTTTTTAGAGCCCGCGCGAGCCTGTGACCGCTTGACGTTCGTCGAATGCGCTCGGGAATCTTGAAAAAGGGCGTTTGAAATTCATATGCCCTCCGACAGCCTGCCAGCTTCAATGGCTGTAGGCGAGACCGAAATCCAACAGGGTAATACTTGTGCGGGATGCCAGACTCATATCGCCGAAATCAATCGGCAAATGAATAACTCAATTTGTCTTTTTTGGCCTGATACATTGCCTTGCCAGCTGCATTGATCAGTGCCTCAGCGACCATGCCATTGGCGGGATACATTGCGATTCCGATGCTCACTCGTATCTCGGGGCTAATGGTGGCGTCGCCCACGCTGACTTCGCACGGCACCTCAATCACGCTGATAAGTTTCTCTGCAATCAACTTGACCTGCTCCTCGTTACCCGACTCCATGACCAGATAGAGGAATTCGTCACCGCTGTGGCGACTGGCGGTATCGTCACTGCGCGAATTTTCGCTTAAACGCGCTGCAACCACCTGTAGCACCTTGTCGCCGAAATCGTGGCCATGTTTGTCGTTAATGTCTTTGAAACCGTTCACCTCCACGAACATGACAGCGAGATTCCACTCGTGCCGTTCGGCTAATACCAGCGCCTGTTCCAGCCGATCATTGAACAGTGCGCGATTGGGCAATGCGGTCAACGGGTCGTGGAGGGACTCGTGGCGGGCCGCATCTTTCTGCTCGTTGGCGGCGGCGTATTGAAATTCGAGCACATGACGTGCCTTGACTTCGCCCTCCAGCGCCTCGTTAACGACCGCAAGCTGTTCCGTCGCTTCCTGCACCTTCTCCTCAGCAACGACATTTTTTTCAATCGCCTCCTGCACATTAGGCGGTGTATCGATAGTGCCGAGTTCCTGCGTAAGTACCACGTTGACCGTGGAAAGCTCCTCAGCAACTTCCTCGACCAGATTTTTTACGCGCTCACTCTGTTTGAGCACGCCGGTGAGTACTTTGGCGGGCTTGCCATTATTGGCACCATGCTGCTTTGCATCGATGTTCATTTCGATATGCCTGTGACAATTGAATTGAAGGTCGGCCAAAAAGTCGGCGTTAGCGTAGAAAAAGATTTTACATTGCTCGCGGCTGACAAATTGAGGTTATTTCCGGAGTTTCAGGTGATTATGCCGCAGGTGCAAATTCATGCTGTTTGGCATGCGGTGAATAAATGGAGCTGACACCATTTATTCACATTGAATAGCGCCATTTGACGAGCCTTTCCATCCATTTCTGCCCCAAAAGCCGCGCCCGTTATGGAGTTTCATCTTTGACTGGCGCTCAATCACCCCGGCCACAGTCACGTCAATTCGTCAATGAACACGGCGTCATCCAGCGCAATGCGCCCAGGTTCCACGGTCGTTCCGTAGACGCCAAGACACCCCTCGTGATCTTGCGCAACGGTGCGCAGAATCGACGGATTCCGCTCCGCTGTCAGCGGGTCGATCGTGATGACGACACATCGACCGTCGCGTTTATCCACGCGCATGCGCATGCCGCCGGTCCGCAGCACCCAACCGACCCATGCGTCTTCAGTGAATGGCGTGTCATCGACTGACTCGACCAGAATGTTCGGTCAAAAACGCTGGACGTCTAGCGGCGCGCCGACCATTTCGCCGAGACGTGCAATCGTCTGCGTCGTGATCAGGGAGAGTGGAAAGGTGTCAAAGATGCCTCGGTCCTGTTTGATCACCCGCAAGCCGCCATGGCAGCCGATGATCGGCGTGGACTCGAACAACTGTGCCGCTACATTACCCGCCCGGCGATTTCCAACGAGCGCTTGAGTGTCAACCGCGCCGGGCAGGTGGTGCTGAAGCTCAAGACGGTGAGGCGCGACGGCACCAGCCAGGCATGCGTTTGACCGGGCGCGCGTCAGCGGCTACAGTGACGAATAGTGGGAAAGAGGGTTTGAAATTCCTTTACCCCAACATTTCGAGTCGCTCAAACGCTCGTATTCAAACCGATAGCCTGTTAACGAAAAGGAGGTTTGCTGATTCACCAGAAGCAGATCCATCTCGGGTCATTAAGCATGAGAACATGTTCAAGCGGTTTGAATTTCCAGTCGAGATCGTGTGCCGTTATGGCAATCGTGCAAAAACAAGACTTTTTGAAAGCTTAGGACTCCTCATGCTGATAGTCGAGCGAAAATGATTTCGTTGCCATTCGACCGGATTGAAGAAAAGTTCTGCAAATTACCGTTACTTAGAGGGTGTTCGCGGGCCGCGCTAGCACGGGTCATACCCTACATTGAGGAGCGTTTCCTAAGGGCAGGCGAGACGCTAGTTCAAAAAGGGCAGGCCGCCACCTATGTCTATGTCATCGTTGAAGGGCAATGTGCACTTCAGCAACCGGGTGGACCAGTACTAGTCGAAGATGTCGTCGGCGAGGAGACGTTTATGGGCGTCGCGCATTACAACGCCACCGTTACCGCGCAAACTGATTGCCGTCTCCTGGTTTTGCCGGAAGAAATTGTCACTGTTCTGCTGCGTGAGGACCCCGGCCTGCTCGACTCTGCTAGTCAGCAGCTGCTGCAGAAACATGGAGTCGCCTTCAAAAGAGCCGCGCCGCCAGGGCAGGCAAAGCGCGTGCCGTGGCTCTCAGTTGTGGGCTGGATGGCAACGCTGTTACTGCCCGTTTTTTTGTTGGTTTTCGGCGGGCGCCTTGAACTCGGAAATAATGCGCTGCTGTTTTTGTCACTATTGAGCGTGACACTCTCCATGTGGATGTTCCGGCTAGTCCCGGAATATGTCCCTGGATTATTTGTTATTGCCGCCACCATGGGCCTGGGTCTTGCGCCTGCCAAGGTCGCATTGTCCGGATTCGTATCTGATGCTTTTTTCCTGGCAATGAGCGTGCTGGGTGTGGGCGCGGTAATCACCGCGTCGGGCCTGGGTTATCGCTTTCTGCTGTGGCTGTTGCGCTTGTTTCCGCAGAATCAATTCGGATTTAATCTCAGCGTTGCCACGACGGGCTTGCTGCTTACGCCGGTCGTTCCCGCGATCATCGGTCGGGTTGCACTGGTCGCGCCACTCATGAGTGAGATGATGAAAACGCTCCGCCTACGCAAGGAAGGCGTTGCGGCCACGCTGCTCGCTGCATCGACATTTAATGGTTTGACATTGCTGTCGGCGGTATTTTTGACGAGCAAGGCATCGAATTTCCTGATCCTGGCGATGATGCCGAGTCAGACGCAGGGGCAATTCCAGATGGTCGACTGGTTTCTGGCCGGGGCTGTTGCGGGCGTAGTCATGCTGGCGCTGTACGTGGTCACTTTGCCGTTTTTTTATCGTAATACGGAAAAACCGGTGCTGACCCGCGCGCATATTCAGGGACAGCTTGATTTGCTTGGGCCGATGCAGGTGCGCGAGTGGGCTGCATTGGCTTCGATTCTGCTCTTCGCCATTGGTGTGGCTACTTTTAGTATTCATCAGATTGCACCGGCTTGGATAGGATTGGGGTTGATGTGTTTTCTGCTGGCAATGGGATTTTTAGGTGCTGAAGAGTTCAGCAAACGGATCGACTGGCCGTTTCTTCTGTTCTTTGGTGCCACGATGGGGTTGATAGGCACATTGAACTACCTTGGTCTCGACAAACCGATTATCAAGAACCTTTATTGGATCGGGGAATACATGATCAAGGATTTCCCGACATTTCTTGCGCTGCTCATCGGTGCCATGCTGCTGGTTCGCATCGTGATGCCGATTGGCCCGGCCACAGTCATATTCGCCTCGATTTTCATTGCGCTTGCGGATACCGCCGGCTTGAATCCCTGGGTGGTCGGATTTGCGGTCCTGATGCTGAGCGAATTGTGGGTGCTGCCCTATCAATGCCACTACTACCTTCAGTTCGAAGGCATCGCCGGTCCGCGCGCCTATAGCACTTCACTATTGCTCAAGCACAATATCGTGGTTAGCCTCATCAAAATTGCCGCGTTGTATGCTTCGATTCCCTACTGGAAGTATTTGAATATTCTATGAGACTACATCGGACCTCACTGTGGCTCGCTTTGTTGTTCTTTGTCTGTGCAGGGATATATCTTGTCCATCTCAACGTCAGTAAACCGCGCATTCTGATTGTGCAAAGTTACCTGGATGACTATTCGTGGTCACGCGACATCGACAAGGGTATTCGACGAATTCTGAACAACCCGACAGACTATTCTCTTCGCTGGCACTATCTGGATCTGAAGCGGCATACGGATGAAGATTTCCGCAAGCGAGCCGCCGCCAGCGCGAAGAAGGTGATCGACGAATGGAAGCCCGATGTGATTCTGGCAGTTAATGATGCGGCGCAAAAGTTCGTCGCGATGAGCTACGTAAACCATCCGAAAATCAAAATCGTTTACGCCGCCATCAATGGCGAAATAACGCCATATGGCTACGACAAGGCCAATAACGTTACCGGCATCGTCGAGCGGAAGGCCATGCCAGCGCTTAAGGAGGGCATGATTGCGCTCGCCGCGACCAAAGGAATAAAACCGGAGGACATTCGCT
>JANMZU010000860.1:0-3970 GCA_031383585.1 Betaproteobacteria bacterium | reverse complement strand
CACTTCACTCGCGCTTGCGCCAAGCAGGCGGGCAAGCTTCAGGCTCACCCGCTGGGGGAATGTTGCCCAATCATGTTTGTTCCACGACTTGATCAGGCTCTCCCCCCACTCATTGCGCAACAATTCATTTATTCGCAGAGGGGTGCGTCGAGGCAATGCGCCGAGCGAGTTTCCGTCGAGGTAAATGGTATGTTCGGGCAGGTCAAACCGATCCCTGCAGTCACGAAGCGAATCATTCGCGTCGTGTGCCTCACACATTTTTCGACTGATACGTTTTTCTTCAGGTTTGCTCATCCGGCCATTATCGCAGAGCCTCGCTTATGATTGGCACATGACAGACGACATTGGAAAGCACTCCAAGGAACTCGCACCATCGGCTTGGGTAGTGCGTTTTTCTTCGCTGATTCCTGTCCGCGGACGCATACTCGACGTTGCCTGCGGCAGCGGTCGACATGCGCGTTATTTCGCGGCGGCAGGCCACGACGTGGATGCCGTCGACATTGACCTTGGCGCGTTAACGCAAATCCCGGTTGGCGTACACCCATTGCAAGCGGATATTGAAGGCATGCCATGGCCATTTCCCGGCGAGCAGTTTGCCGGGGTCATTGTGACCAACTATTTGCATCGGCCGTTGTTGCCGACGCTGATTGCCAGTGTTGCTTCTGGTGGCGCGCTGATTTACGAGACATTTGCCGCGGGCAACGAAGCATTTGGGCGACCAGCTCGTGCGGACTTTCTTCTTCAACGCGAGGAGCTGCTGGACGCAGTCAGACGTGAGTTGCGAGTAGTTGCCTATGAAGACGTTTATGTGAATTCGCCCAAGCCGGCGATGGTGCAGCGGATCGCTGCCGTGCGGGAGTCGTGATTGGTGAGTTTTTCGGCGCGGCTTTTGAGCGTCAGATACGTTAAAATGCTCAATTACTAGAAATTCCGCAAAACCCCCATGTTGACTGGAAGCCTTGTCGCAATTGTCACTCCAATGTTGCCTGATGGCGCGCTCGATTTTGCACGCCTCGAGTCGCTTATTGACTGGCATATCGCCGAGGGTACAGATGGCATCGTCATTGTCGGTACAACCGGCGAATCGCCGACCGTTGATTTTGACGAACACCGAACACTAATCAAGAAGGCGGTGCAGTACATCGGTAAACGCGTCCCGCTAATCGCCGGGACCGGGGGAAATTCAACCAAAGAAGCGATTCACCTTACCGAATTCGCTAAACTTGCAGGTGCCGATTACGCACTTTCTGTCGTTCCTTATTACAATAAGCCGACACAGGAAGGCCAGTACCGGCATTTCCGGGCAATCGCCGAATCGACCGATTTACCGGTGATTCTCTATAATGTCCCCGGGCGCACCATTGCTGATCTTTCCAACGACACCACGCTTCGTCTGGCAGAAATACCCAACATCGTCGGCATCAAGGATGCGACCGCGAGCATGGCGCGTGGCGTTGACCTTCTCATGCGGGCCCCGAAAGATTTCGGCATTTATTCGGGCGAAGATGTGTCAACATTGGCACTAATGCTGTTGGGAGGCCACGGTACGATCTCGGTAACCGCCAATGTCGCGCCGCGCCTGATGCATGAAATGTGTGCTGCAGCACTTAAAGGCGACCGAGCAAAAGCCATAGAGATAAATAACCGCCTGCTCGGCTTGCATAACCAATTATTTCTGGAATCCAACCCTATTCCGGTGAAATGGGCCCTCCATCAGATGGGTCTCATTGAGCCCGGTATTCGCCTGCCGCTAACCCCTTTTGACGCAAAATATCACGGCCCGCTGCTAGAGGCCATGCGAGCGGCGGGCATTCACGAAAAACTAAAGGAAGTAGCCTAGATGAGTTCGAAGCGCAATGCGTTTGTCGCCTGTATCGCGACCCTGACCTGCATTTCCATTACCGGATGCGGCTTCTTTGGCACGTCTGGAAAGAGTACCGACTATCGCTCGCAAGGTGGGAAAATACCATCCCTCGAAGTGCCACCCGACCTGACTTCCCCTGTTGTCGATGATCGATTTGTTATACCAGACGCGAAGGGGACAACATTTTCGACATATAGCCGCGAGCGCGGCGCAACTGCAGTAACCAGCAACGTCGTGCTGCCAAAGGTTGACAATGCGCGCATTGAGCGTGTCGGTGAACAGCGCTGGCTTGTTGTCAAGACGGCACCCGACAAAGCTTGGCCCGTCATCAAGGAATTTTGGACTCAAACGGGCTTCATTATCAACCGCGAGAGTCCCAGCTTGGGAGTCATGGAGACAGACTGGGCCGAGAATCGCGCGAAAATTCCGCAGGACATCATTCGACGCACGGTTGGTCGTGTACTCGATGGCCTTTACGATTCGGGCTACCGTGATAAATTCCGCACACGAATCGAACCTGGGCTAGAGCCAGGTACCACGGAAATTTATGTGAGCCATCGCGGTCTGGAGGAAATCTATACCGGGACTGACAGGGCGAGCACCGGATGGCAGCCGCGTGTCGCTGATAAGGAACTTGAGGCAGAAATGCTGGCCGGTCTAATGGCAAAGTTTGGTTTTACGGCCAGCGCCGACAAAGCAACCTCCGCAGTCGCCGGGTCGACCGCTGCGAATGTTGCGCGCGCAACCTTTGCAGCTGAAAAAGGCGGCTCGCTGACAGTTAGAGAGCCTTTTGACCGGGCTTGGCGGCGTGTTGGCCTGGCATTGGACCGCATTGGGTTCACAGTAGAGGACCGTGACCGCTCGAAAGGGCTTTTCTTTGTTCGTTACATTGACCCTGACGCGGAAGCCAAATCCAGCGGCGGCCAGAAAGGGTTCTTGGATAAGCTTGCCTTCTGGCGCAAGGATGATCCAGCGTCGCAGCCGCAGTATCGTATCTTTGTATCAACCACGGCTGAAGTTTCGGAGGTTACTGTGCAAGGAGCGGACGGCAAGCCAGAAAACTCCAGCACTTCAAAGCGCATCTTGAGTTTGCTTCTGGAGCAGCTCAAATAGAGCAGTAAAGACATCGGCGTTTTCTATGCACTTTTTGTCAAACGGGCCTGAGTCTCGCTGCTCCTGGCCCGTTTTTATTGTTGGTCTCCTGCCGTGAGTATGCGTTTCGCGTCACTCGGCAGCGGCAGTGAGGGTAACTCGATGATTGTTCAAGTTGCCGGTACAGTCGTGATGATGGATTGCGGATTCGGCCTCGCAGCGACCGAGCATAAGCTGGCGCGCGCCGGCATTGCACCGCAAGACCTTGACGCTGTTTTGGTTACGCACGAACACGCCGACCACCTCGGCGGGGTTGGGAGGCTCGCGCGCAAATACAAGCTTCCGGTGTGGCTTACCCATGGCACAGCAAAAGTGTTCAATCAAGGTTCGTTGCCCCAGGCATTGATCAACTTTGTTGATCCACATGAAGCATTTTCAGTCGGTGACGTTCACGTGACGCCGTATTTCGTCCCCCATGATGCCTATGAACCTGTCCAGTATGTGTTCTCAGATGGCAATGCCAGACTGGGCGTCTTGACGGATACGGGTTCAATTACAGCGCATATTCAGGCTATGTTGTCAGGTTGCAACGCGCTGGTTCTTGAGTGTAATCATGACCTCGAAATGTTGATGAACGGGCCATATCCGGCGAGCCTGAAGAGGCGTGTCGCCGGCAAGTTCGGCCATTTGGACAACGCTACGGCGGCCTCGTTGTTAGCTGGCATTGACTGTTCTGGTCTGAAGCACGTCGTAGCGGCACATCTATCGCAAAGCAATAACCTGCCAACCCTCGCAACTGCTGCACTTGCTGGAGCGCTGGGTTGTGCCGCCGGTTGGATTGGAGTAGCTGAGCAGGAGGGTGGTTTTGATTGGCTACAAATTTAGTGTTGCCGACGGCAAACCTGGTGAAATTACGCCTCTCGACTCACAAACAAAAAAGCCGACTGACTGCCGGCTTTTTTGTGCGATACCGCAGCGAAGCAATTACTTCTTTGGTGCAGCGTCTTTTGCAGC
>JANMZU010000818.1:0-1808 GCA_031383585.1 Betaproteobacteria bacterium | reverse complement strand
ATCCCAAGCAACTCAGCGGACTGCGCCAACGTAAAGATGATCCAGAGTGGTTTGCCTGGCGGCTGGGCGAAAGCCTCAGCGACAACGCCACCCCAGCCAGCATCAGTACACAGCCCACTCCAACGCAAACAGACTCGAGCTGCCTGGTTGCTGGGCGGTACCGTGGGACCAGCGCCCGGCGTCGCGCACTGGCCATCCCACTGCGAACGCATAACTGCAGGTTGCGACATCACCCAAGCAGGACCAGCCGGGACGAGGTCGGCTCCTTCAACCACGACGTGATGCGCGAGCTTGTTCGTTCGCTGGCTATAGTCAACTCCATAATCCGAGATCCGCGAAAGGATCGACAGTGGACGACCACCAACAGTGATTCGCAAATGGCTAAAGCTCACTGGGTTTTGCGCCGCGTCAGGACTGTTGGGCGGGAACACATGGCGATACGCGCTCAACGACTCAAGTCGGTTCGCAAGATTTACGGGCATACCTGTTGTGCTCAACACAGTGCAAAACCCGCGGCTACCTTGCTTTAGACCTTGGGCAGCCGAAGTGTATAGCAACTCGACGCTCATTTTCAGACTCCTAACTCTTTACGGCTTCGACCGTCGGAACCAAGCCTTTGGACCAGCGACTGATGGCATGCAACACGGGCACTTCAACCCAATACGGATCCATATCTTTTGGTCGTACACCCAATGCGCCCGAAACAGGATCTAGCTCAGGGCTGCGACCGATCGCGCTGACTGGCAAGAACGTGAGTTCTTTCGCAAAACCTTCAGCGCCGGCTACGATCTCTGGGGTCAACTCGCGCAGCATATCACCAACTATGCTCGATACATGTTCAATGCGTTTGCCATCGAGCGCTCGTCCCAAGTTCCGATCATCAATGTAGGGATCTTCGTGCGACAGACCAGGGATCAATTTCTCCCAACTATCCCATTTGGTGACAACGATCGTCAGCGGTCGCTGATGCAAATCGTCTTCGCGAAGGCCCGCGTGCCGCCGAACACGATTGATCGCTTCCAATAGGATAGTGTCCTGCCTTACGCTTGCTTCTCTCGGGAGACGCGAACTTCTTGGTGCCATTTGTGGATCGGAGGATTTACCCTGGCAGGCACGACGAAAACGCGGGTCCTGAGTTGGATCAAATAGAAAGAAAAGACACTTCGACAGCGCCAAGTGTCGTGTCACGGGGCTGGTCGCAGAGTCTGCGCCTGGCAAAAAGCTCTCGCCCGCGTTGTCATATAAACACATCACGCGCGAAACACGCTTACTCGATTTGTAGTTGAAGTGCTTGGGGAGAGGTTGAAGAGTAAACATGAACGGCCGAGGCAAAACCAATGAATGGTCACCCATGTTCACCGTATCGTACAAGTCACCTTGCTCCTCTGTTTTCTCAATTGCAACCAAGGATTCTGGATCAGGATTGAGGAACTGCTGCTCTTCGTATTCATGTAGCCGAGCATTGGCCATCGCATCGGCGTCATTCATGGACAGTGCGAATTTACTCGGCAACATCTGGCGCATTTTCCACGTCATCGACGCCAGGAAGTAGCTCTTACCGCAAAAAGGTGCACCCAAAATCGAAAAGAATAGGGGCGGAATCTGGTACAGCGCACGAGGTACTTCCAAGTGGCAGTCCGGACAAGCTAAGCGGCTGGACCGGTAGCCGGCTTCATCTATCGCATCGCCCTCTACGGTGAAACGAGACGGCAAAAACCGCTTCGCGTGCTCAGGCCCTAACTTGACATCACCAATCACATCCGGATGTTCCGCAATCCACAGCGAGTCTTCTGGCTGGAAGTTTTTCC
>JANMZU010000811.1:0-4063 GCA_031383585.1 Betaproteobacteria bacterium | reverse complement strand
GTAAGTAAGCGCCGGTGCGTCCAATGGATACCACGATACTGCGGTTTCGGGCCCCTTGACTTGTACCCACCACTGAATTTTGTGCAAATCAGCGAACACTTTCAGCTTGCCCTCGTCTGCTCCGGTCAGCGGCTCCAGCAGGCGCAGCACCAGCGCGCTGACGCGTTCGCCAACCGCTACTTCAATCTGTGGAATACGGTTGCGAATATCGAGTGTGCTCATCACTTTGCGCAGCGGATCTATCATCTTGCCGATGCCGCCAGCAAGGACTTCGCACGAATGCATATCCGCCACATAGCTCGATTTCTTTTCGCGAAATCCAACCAGCACGCCGCCCTTCTTCTCGACGTAATTCACCGACATGCGTGCGCGGTGGCGGTATTCCCACTGCGCTGCATAGATGGGCGGAAGAATTCGTTCGGGCGTGACCTTGCCGATGCGACTGAAGTTGTCCTCCAATACCCGCTGTTTGGCCGCTACCTGCATACTCGGATCGACATGTTGCATAGCGCAGCCACCGCATATTTCGTAGAAATTGCACTTGGCCGAAATCCGTTCATTGGAAGACCGCAGGATTTTCAGTAATTTCGCAGTTTCAAAATTCTTTTTTTTGCGCGAAGGCTGGTACTGAACCAGTTCACGCGGCAGCGCCCCATCGATGAATACGGCTTTGCCATCCACATGCGCGACACCGCGGCCCTCGTGGTCAAGCGATTCGACGAGTGCAGTCGGGGCTTCCATTACTAATGAATTCATTGCCGGGATTCTCGGTGCGGAGTTAAGTCAGACGGCGCTGTGGCCGGAAGAGGCCGAATTATACGTTGCTGCTGCCTGAACGCCGACGTGAAAAAGGGCGCCATCGGCGCCCTTTTCGTCGGACCGCTTGTAACTACGGCTTCTGGCAATCTGACTTGAAGGCGTCGAACGCTTGCCGCTGTATGTTCTTGGTAACCGATGCGCCATTGACATCGTATATAAGCTTTGCCGTATTGCCGTCGGTGAATTCGAGGCGCATGTTGCCAACTTGGGTAAGGTTGGCTGCGGTGATGGGAGTGAAAGGCTGAGCATCAAAATTCGGACCAGTCGTGCGGAACAGTGCGCCCGCGAAATTTTGTGTCCCGGCGATGCGATCACCGCGCGAGAGAATGAGCCACATCCCTTTGCCGGCCGCGTCGTAGGTAAACAGGGTCGCAAAAATAATATCGCTTTGGTGAGTCAGGTTTATACCCCAGCCTGATTCGTTGGGATTCCACCAAAGGTCCTGATAGTTGCTGTTGTACGTACGGTTGGTCCCGGTGAAACCACAAGTAGGTGGCGACGCAAATGTCTGTTTGGAAATCCTTTTGGTCACACTGCGGCTACCCACGTTATAGGTGAGTGTGCCAGCAGAAGGACCCGAAAATGCCACCCGCATCGATCCGACTTCAGTGAGGTTCGCGACTGTAATGGGTGTGAACGGTACGGCGTTGAATGCCGGCCCTCTCGTACTAAAGAGTTTGCCGAGATAGCTCCCGTCCGGCTGAAGGTCGCCACGACTCAGGATGAGCCAGATACCGGCACCTGCATCGTAGGTGAACAAGGTACCAAAAATAATGTTGCCCTGATGGTTGAGGTTAATGCCCCAGCCACTCTCGGCTTCCCCGGCCCACCACAACGATGTGTAATTGGTCGTCGCGGTCGTAAATGACGCGGTCACGCTATATCCGGCCGGTGACAGCTCTGTTGGCACCCATGGGGCGACGTTGAGATAGTAGGTGCCCGGGGTCACTTGCCAGGAGATGCCAAAATCGGTAGAGGCTACATCTGCATCGTCATTGGTGGCACTACCAGTGGCATTTTCCAGAACCGATCCATCGGCATCGAGCAAGCCACCGATCAAATCGAGACCGCTGGTCGATTTCACATAAAGGGTTCCGGCCTGTGTGACGTTAATGCGAAAGGTATCGATGTCGCCAACATAATTCAGCGTCGCAGATTTGGGCACGTCGAATGTCAGTGCGGGGATGGAAGTTGCCGGTTGATTTGCGTTGTCATCGGATGGGTAGGCTGTGCCATTGAGAATCGGTGCAATTTGCGGGTGGAAATAGTCGAAGCGCCCATAGTTAGCGTTTTCATTGGTGTTGGTGCATGACATCCCGCCAGAACCATTGCGTAGAGTCGAACTGGAGAGCACGCCACGAAGGTGGAGGGAACCGTTGTTCAAGGTGAATAAGCCGGATCCGGATGACCCCTGTTCGATAATTCCGCGGCTAAACAGGATGCCATACATCGGTTGATCATAGCCCCGCAGGCGGATCAGGCCATCCGAACTTCCCGGCACCGATACCATCCCGATCGCCGCCTTCATGATGTCGCCCTTGGGGTGACTGACTGAGACGATTGGCGAATTGACGCCAAGGACATTTGTACTCCAGCCGGCGAAAACGGTACCGGAGGGTGGCGGTGAATTCAGCCGAAGCAGAGTCGAGTCGACAAACTGATTCGTGAAGAGAAGTTGCGCCCCGCCACTCAAGTTGACGACGTCACTACGCACCAGACCGCCGCAGGCGCTGGCCTCATAGAACCAGCGCGTTGTGAGGCTGGTTGCCTCGGCTTGCGTAGAAATGCAGTGGTTTGCAGTGATGAAAAAGTCTTGCTGAATCGGGGAGTTGAGTAACGTACCGGTGCATGAGAAGATACTACCCCCACTTGAAAAGCTCATTCTTGCGACGGATTTGCGACGCTCCGCGATTGCATTGCCATTTACTGGGTCGTCGGCAATTGTGCAGGCGACATCCACGGTACAGGTGCCGGCAGCAGCGCTTAGCGCAGGCTCTGCCGGGCGTTTGTCGGCGAACGGTAGTTCCTCATAGTGCCCGACGTCCTGCACTTTCAGCCGAAGTCCATCGACTGCCTGCGTGGTAAAAACCTCGACAATTTGTGTCGGCCCGTCGGTCGGCGGCGTCCAGATTTCACCGTTCAATGCCACAGCTAACGACACTCTTTGCGCGTCGTCGCCGAATTTTGCGACTACGCGTAATTCACCTTTTGTAATTTCTGCGGGCAGCAACAATTTTGCACGGACGCCCATTGCACCCGCCGATGAGATTCGCAGATGAGTCACAAACCCACCCTCGGGCAATGCCAGCCATTTGACGACTTTAGCCTCAGCACCGCTAGGAAATACTGAACCCACGCGGAGCGGCGCTGACCCGCGAACCGGCAGTTGCTTGATTCCGAAAATCGTTGCCAGCGTGGAGTGTGGTGCAAATTTGCTCTGCTGTGCCGCGCGAGCCAAGTCGGATGCCGTGGGCGCCAGATCGATGTTGGTCATCGGCGCTGTCAACGAGCGAAGCGAAACACTTTCTTCCGGCACACTCCCAAGCTTCACCCGGCTGGACATTTCTGCAGGCGAAGTTGCTGCAAGGGTATTTCCCAAACCACATAACCCGAGGGCGCACGCTACCGCCGCGCGCTGGAAAAAAGACCGCATATTCATTTTCGTTACCTCACTGTCGTAGACGACTGCCTAATCCCGGCTAAAGACTGCACTAGGCGTTGTACACCCAGCCACTGCTGATCCCAGAATCCAATCCCGTAATTTCTGCCATCAAGCTGGTCGCGAACGCCCGTGGCCGGGTAAATATCCTTAAAGTCTGCCGACCGAAAGATTACATCCCATACGGGGAACAAAACTGCGAAGTTGACGCCGCTCATCGTGCCCTCGTGGCCGACACCAATGCCGTGATGTACGCGATGAAATCGGGGACTGACTAGAAGATACTGGCCGATACGGCCGAATGACATCTTCAGATTCGCATGCGACAAACTCTCGACCACGCGAGACGCCACCACCAGGGTTACAAATTGAGCCGGGGCGACGCCAACAAGTAACGCAACCAATGCAAATGCGCCATCGACCACAAAATCATCGAGCAGATGATTGCGATCGTCCGACCAAAAGGTCATTTCCCGCTGCGAGTGATGCAGGCTGTGCAGTGCCCACCAGGGATTGAACTGGTGTTGCGCTCGATGCAGCCAGTAGGCGACGAAATCAAGAATAATGAGATAGCAGAAAAACGAC
>JANMZU010000796.1:0-3138 GCA_031383585.1 Betaproteobacteria bacterium | reverse complement strand
TGCAGGGATTCGTCATCAGCCCCGGGATGCCGGCTGGTGCACTGCTCAACTGGCTTAAACGGCACAACTGAAAAATATCGACTCGTGCGAATAACTCTTAACCGACTTTTCAGTCGGGGAAACCCGCGTGCTAACCTGCTTTGGCCGTGTTAGTGTCGCAACGCTAGTGATCCAGTCAATCATTTCTTGAAACAAACTTTCGGGTAATAGCCATGAATCTCAATGTCGAACAAATAGCTGAATTGCTCGCAGGTGTCGCCCGTTCACAACAGGCGATTATTGACGCGATTGAAAGTGAGAGCGGCGGATGGCGCAATACACACTTGCTTCCGAAGCTGAATACGGCCTCCAACATGCGTCTGGCCACGCCTCGCTTGATCGACATACCCTCGCGAATTTTGTTGCGCTCGCAGGGCCGGGTACCGATGGATGTTCCGACGATCGTACGTGTAATTCAGGAGGCACTCGGGCCATCTGCAGTCGCCGCGCCCGCAACCGCGCCCACGGCGGCTGCCGCCAAGGGCGGAAGCGCAGCGTCAGTGCCCGCAGACCCAAACAGCAATGACCTCGGCAATTTTTTCGATAGCTGACGATCTCGATCGTCGGCGATGCTGATGCACGAACGTCACGCGCACGCGTATCAGCCGTGACTCCCTGGTGTCACTCTTTGCGCACTGTGGGTAAGCGATGGCTGGCGAATGCGCTTGTATTAGTCTTCGCTACGCTTGCAGCGAGCAATACCTCATTTGCCGCCGAGCCGGCGCCAGCAAATGCCCCAACCGGCTTGAAGGGCCGACTGATTGTCGGCTACCAGGGCTGGTTTGGATGTCCGGAAGACGCCGCGGGCAACGCGCAATGGGTACATTGGTTCCACAAGGACAATCCGGTCGAAGAGAATCTGTCGGTTGATCTTCTGCCGTCGGTACGGCAATTCGGTGAGGCCGATTTGTGCCCCACAAAACTGCGCCGCCGAGACGGTTCCACCATCAGTGTTTTCTCCTCGCAGAACGCGCGCGTTGTAGCGACACATTTTCGCTGGATGCGCGAACACGGTATCGACGGAGCCGCGGTGCAGCGTTTTGTTGGCCCATTGGCGACGCCGGCTTTAAAGCAACGCAGTGATCGGGTATTGCAGAATGCCATGGCGGCAGCGCAAGCCAACGCGCGCGTTTTCTACCTGACCTATGACATTTCCGGCGCGGATGCCAAGACGGTAGTGGCCGACATTCGACGCGACTGGCAGTATCTCGTTCAGCAACTAAAAATCACTAGCAGCCCTCGCTATTTGCGCGTAGACGGAAAACCAGTATTACAACTCTGGGGCTTCGGATTCAAAGACCGGCCGGGGTCGCCGTCAGAGGTTTCGGCGTTGATCAGCGACCTCAAGAATGGCCGCGACAATCTAACCGGGGTAACACTAATCGGCGGCGTTCCCTCGAATTGGCGAACGTTGGACGGAGACTCGCAATCTGACCGGCGCTGGGCAGACGTGTATCGCAGTTACGACGTGTTGAGTCCATGGTCCGTTGGGCGCTTTCGCGATGACATGGGCGCCGACAAATTCATTCGCGAGCGCGTCGTGCCGGACCTTGAGGAATCGAGACGCCTCGGTATTGGTTACATGCCGGTGATCTTCCCTGGCTTTTCCTGGTACAACCTGCAAAACGGACGCGGTGAAAAGAAACTCGCGATCCTCAATCAGATTCCAAGGCGCTGCGGCCATTTTTATTGGCGCCAGATCTCGGGTCTGCTGGCCGCCCGCGCTGACATGCTCTACGCCGCGATGTTCGATGAAGTCGATGAAGGCACAGCTTTGTTTCCGACCGAAACGCGCGAAGACCGACTACCCAAAGACGCAAAGATGTCGTTCCTCAATCAGGATGGCTGTGTACTTGCCGACGACTGGTATCTGCAAATAACGGGTAAGGCCGCTAATTATCTGCGCCGAAACGAACTGGCGCCGACAACACTTGATGCCGCAATGCGCCTTTGACTTTCAGTTTTCCCCTGTCTGCTGCCAATCATGAAACCATTGAAGGGTTTCGGCGGTGCTGCGTCCCACGCTCGGCCGATACTCTGCGCTCACCCAGCCGGCGAATCGTCCACTGGCAGCTAACCGATCAATTTCCGCAAACAGATGCCGATAGTCAATCGTTCCGGTGCCCGGCTCATTGCGTCCTGGCGCGTCGGCAAACTGGATGTGGCCGATGCGGGGGGTCAGCCGCTTGATCGTCGCGGCGAGGTCGACTGCGTCGCCGCCCTCCATAATCTGCATGTGGTAACAATCGAATTGCAGCATGAGATTCGCGGCGCCCACGATATCCATCACGCGCACCGCATCAGCAGTGTTGCTGACAAGATAGCCCGGCACATCCTGCGTGTTAATGGGCTCCAGATTAAGTGCGAGGTTGGCGAGTCGGCACTGGGTTGCCGCATATCGCAAGTTGGAAATCAATGTCATCTCGCAGACACCCCGATCAGTTTCAGGCGGTGGCACACCGGCCAGGCAATTAAGCTGCGGCGCGCCAATGTCCAGCGCATATTCAATCGCCTCAGCCACGCAAAACTGAAACGACTCTTCACGACCAGGAACACCCGCGAATCCCCATTCTCCGAGCGATGGTGAACCGGCGCGGATATTGATCAGCACCGGCGTGAGCCGATATTGCTTTAGCCGATCGATCACTTCTTTCGAATCATGATCGTACGGGTAATGGAATTCGACGGCACTGAATCCGGCTTCGGCCGCGGCAGCAAAGCGGTCTAGGAACGGTACCTCGGTAAACAGGAACGAGATATTGGCAGCGAAGCGTGGCATTTGGTTGGGGCAATCTGTGGACAGTGACGAGTATGATAGTTAATTGTAAGCAACAACTGCACATCAAGTGTGGTGAAGCGACCCGAGCAACTTAGAAAACAATGCGAAATCAGGAAAGCAAAAATGGCCGGACAACCCGAAATCACCAACATGGCGCTTTTTTGCGACTTTGAAAACGTCGCTATCGGCGTGCGCGATGCGAAGTACCCAGAATTCGACATCAAAAAAGTGCTGGAACGCCTGCTGGTCAAAGGCAGTATCGTCGTCAAGAAAGCCTACTGCGACTGGGATCGCTACAAAGAATTCAAGAAAACGATGCA
>JANMZU010000790.1:0-2067 GCA_031383585.1 Betaproteobacteria bacterium | reverse complement strand
GGCGATGGGCCGCTTGCGATCACCAGGATACGTACGATCTGGCCGGTCATTTTGATCGATGCCAATGGTCGCGCGTACAACCTGCGGACCTCGGATCTGCCGAGCGGCAAAGGTGATGGTACGCCGGTGGCCTCGATGCTCGATCTGGCCGGCGGGAAAATTGTTTCTATGGTCTGCACGAAGCCCGGTACCAAGGTATTCATCTGCAAAAACGACGGCTACGGTTTTATCGCACCGGTTGAAGAAATGTTGACGCGGCAAAAAGCCGGCAAGGCATTTGCAACGGTCGGGGACGGCGTCACCATGTTGCCAGCGCTGGTGCTTGAAGAGTCAACCACCGCCATTGCGGTCCTCGCATCGCGGAACCGAATGCTGATTGTGCCAACGAGCGAGATCAAGGAACTAGGTGGCGGGAAGGGTGTGGTGATTGTGAGCTTGCACGACGGCGACTCCGTTCTGGACATGGCGCCTGCCAGGGACAAAATGGTGCTTCTGGGCAAAGCAAAAAACGGCAAAGCTGCCTCGACCGAGATCAAGGGCGAAGAGATGGCGCGTTATCACGGCAAGCGGGCCAATGCGGGCAGACTCGTGGCTGGCAAGTTCGAAACGCTCCTGAAATTTCGCAATTATTGACGTTTCCAAAATTCGTAACAAATGACGGAAATACTCCGTCGTACCCGTTTTTGCGCTGCTCCCTCCGTTGAGTTACTGTGCCAGCAACAATCGCTGGCGTGTGCATGGTGCTCAGAATCTAGTCACTTTATAGCCACTTTAAAACGTTTGCGGACGCCCCGGCTGCACCACCGCCTTTTATTGACACACAGTCCCATTGGAATTCAGAACTGAGGCTTGTGCGCCTATCGCGCGACCCGGACGAACCTCCTGCACCAGCAGGATCAAGTAATATGGCACATGGACTCCAATCCGACCGCAGCGCCACCTTCCGGTCTCCCGCCGGCGGCCTCAATCCCGGAATCAGAGACTGACCAGATTAGCCAGAATATTCAAGCTGTCCTGGCCTTCTATCAGCGCGAGGATGAAAAGTTAAGTCGATCACGACGTGCGCTCGAACGCATTAGCGACTTCATCGCGAAGCCAGTTTTCCTTGGTCTCATTCTGCTCTTTGTTGCGTTGTGGATAGTCATCGCTGTGGTATTGCGCCGGCTTGGCATTGCCGACTTTGATCCGCCACCATTTTTCTGGCTGCAGGGGATGGTCAGTTTGGGTGCGTTTCTGGTCGCCACCGCCGTCCTGTCTAAACAGGATCGTCTCGGCAAGCTTGCCGAGCAGCGCGAGCATCTTGACCTTAAAGTGACGCTACTCACGGAGCAAAAGACGGCCAAACTTATCGAACTGCTGGAAGAGTTGCGGCGTGACTTGCCTAATGTCGAAAGTCGCAGTGATCCCGAGGCGGGAGTCCTCAAACAATCGATGAACCCGCAACAGGTGCTCGCCGCGTTGGCGGAAGGCGCGGCTGGCAAGGGAACGAACGCTGATC
Organism: Betaproteobacteria bacterium; assembly: GCA_031383585.1. GTDB lineage: Bacteria > Pseudomonadota > Gammaproteobacteria > Burkholderiales > Usitatibacteraceae > UKL13-2. The sequence goes on along the minus strand of JANMZU010000790.1, from coordinate 569 downwards.
AGACTCCTGGGGCTCTGCCCACCATACGATATTGAGTTCGTATTTCCCTTAAGACCATTTGCAGTCACCCTTCGTGAGCGACCGCTATGGCGTATTTTGTAAGTTGAATTCGACTGGCGGCGTTTGGCCGAAACGTGACCATTGGGTTATGGCAATCCAGCTGTTACGTTACCTTGCAGTTGATCACTGTAGAAGCGACGAGCAACATAGATCGGCGCTTGAGAAAATACGAAGCCACCTACTCCGCCGCCGATCATGCCGGCAATTATTTCGTGCCCCAAAAGTCTCCCTACGTAGATACCTAATCCGCAAAATACGAAAAAGGCTGCGATGCCGGCCCAAGTTTGCCAATGACGAAACGTCATCCAGTACACTTGTTTCCAAATGTGGTCACGTTCGCTGACGGAATACTTGGAGAGTTCCGGTATGTCTTTGATGGTCCAATAGAGTGGCATGCGCTTTCTCGTCTGGTGTGCAAATTCAATTTTGCGACGTTCTGCTGCCTGAGAGTGCCAAAACCTGAGAGTGCCAAACGCGCTTCAGATGTGAATAAGTCCTTCAATTATGCG
>JANMZU010000786.1:0-1806 GCA_031383585.1 Betaproteobacteria bacterium | reverse complement strand
GGAGGCTGGAACATCATGCCGCGCGCATTCGAAAGCACCCGCGTAAAGGTAACCAACATTCCGGCGGTGGCGCCCCAGATGTATCGGCTACCGAATGGAATCGCATAGTACTCACGCATGCGGCCTTTGTACATGGCCGATTCAAGCCGATGGTTGGCGGGTTGGATGAGGAAATCCAGCGGCACTTCGAAACATTCGTCGACTTCAGTTGGATCGGGTCGATAGTCCGCAGGTGGTTCAAGCCACCCTACCACCGGCGTGATCAGATAACCCGTGCCGGTGGTGTAACGCGGGATGCTGCCGAGCACAGCAATGCGACTGACGTCGAGGCCGGTTTCTTCCTCGGTTTCGCGCAGCGCAGTCTGTTCAACCGAGGGGTCGTGCACCTCAACGCGACCGCCGGGGAAACTGATCTGGCCCGCGTGATCGGTCAGATGTGCGGTACGCTGGGTGAAAAGCACGGTCGGCCCGTCCGCGTGAGCGATCACCAGAATCAGTACTGCCGCTGGCTTCAGCGATTTTAGCGGTGCACTTTGATTGAGCAACGCACTGGTTTCTCCATCATCAGAAAAGCCGGCGTCGCTGCTTTGACCCACGCCGTGGGGCTGCGCGAGCCAACCTGCGAGCGTTTCGCGATTTAGTGTGCCGGTGGATTGATCAACCCAGCGCGCTTCATCTTTTGTTAGCATGAACCGATTATAAACGCCGGACATTTCAATCATGATCATATACGACTACTTCCGTTCATCCGCTGCGTTCCGTCTGCGCATTGCGCTAAATCTGAAAGGCCTCACGCCCGAGCGCCGTTATGTGCATTTGGCCAACAATGCGCACCGCACGGCGGAATATCTCGCGGTCAATCCGCAGGGCTTGGTGCCGTACATGATTGACGACGATGGTTTCGAGCTGTCGCAGTCGATGGCGATCATCGAGTACCTCGATGAAACCCATCCGACGCCGCGGCTCGTTCCAGCCGACGTCAAAGAGCGCGCTTTCGCACGAAGCATCGCGCAGATCATCGCCTGCGATATTCATCCGGTAAACAACAAACGTATCCTCGACAAGCTGGCCGACGATTTTCAGGCTGGCGACGGCGTGAAGACGCGCTGGTACTGTGGATGGATTCATGAGGGATTCGTCGCACTCGAAAAGGTACTGGAGAAACGCAGCATACAAAGCGCATTCTGCGTGGGCGATACGCCGACCATCGCGGACATCTGCCTGATTCCGCAAGTGGCCAACGCCAATCGATTCAAGTGTGCGCTGGACGCATTCCCACACATCGTCGGTATCTATCAGCATGCGATGAAGCAATCGGCATTTCACGACGCACAGCCATCGAAACAGCCGGACTTCCCGACGCCTGAGAAATAGAAACTCCTTATTTGGCGCGGGTTTCCGGGCCAAAATCGTCTGGACACCGCACCGGAATTAGAGTTTCGCGCGAATCTCGCAAAACCATTGCCGCGTGAAGACAACCGGTCTCGTTCCCATGCAGGGCTGGAACCTTTCTTGCCGCTAACGGCAATTAAGGGAAATAACCTTTCATCATGCCCTTGACCGACCCAACCCAAGACCTGGCCTTATTGGCTGAAGTGCGCAGCGGCAATGCCGGCGCGTTTGAGCAACTTTATCGCCAGCATCAAGGGCCGCTATACCGGTTCGCGTTGTTGCGTTGCGGCTCGGCCGATACGGCCGCCGATATTGTTCAGGAGATTTTTTTGGCTTTGCTAAACGATACATTGAAATTCGACCCCGACCGTGGTGTGCTGCAGGGATTCCTCTTTGGCGTGGCTAGAAATCTGC
>JANMZU010000752.1:0-5134 GCA_031383585.1 Betaproteobacteria bacterium | reverse complement strand
CCTCTCTGCGCGAAATGCATCTTGCGCTTCGAGACTTTGGTGATCGTTTGGGGCGCGAGACGCTGGGACTGCTTTTCTTTGCCGGGCACGGCGTACAGGTGCGCGGCCGAAACTATTTGTTGGGGGTAGATGCCGATATCGGGCGCGAGGATGAGGTTGCGTTCAATGCACTGGATTTGCAGGCCGTGCTGGAAAAAATGGATACGGCACGCAATCACACCAATCTCATCATTCTCGATGCCTGCCGCAATAATCCGTTTGCCTCTCGCTTTAAGCTGACCAACAACGGGCTCGCGCAGATCGATGCGCCGCCCGGAACAGTGGTCGCTTTCGCAACGGCACCTGGCTCGGTCGCTGCGGACGGCGCCGGGCGCAACGGTCTTTTTACTCAGCATCTTCTGGCGCAAATCAGCAAACCGGGCGTGCGCATCGAGGATGCCTTCAAGCAAGTGCGGGTGGCGGTGCGTAAGGATTCAAATGGATTGCAGACACCGTGGGAAAGCACCTCGCTGGAAGGCGAGCTCATTCTCAAACGCGCACTCCCCAAACCCGCACCCAAACCCGTTCTTGCGCCAGCGAACGTGCCCCCGGTGACAGCGACGCGTGCCAAATCGACACAGCCCGGTGCAGCGCCGCGATTTGAAATCGGCGACACGTGGGAGTGGCGCATTACCGATCAAATTACCGGTGAGGTCCGGATCCGCAAGCGAAAGATAACGGCGATGACTGGCGACACGATCACCTACGACAACGGAATAGTCACCGACCTGTCCGGCAATACCGTGAGTGAGAAGGTGGGCGACAAGACGCGAACCTTCACGCCGTCCACACTTTTCTATGTGTTTCCGTTGACGGTCGGTCTTTCCGCGAGCGGCATCACGGTGGAAGAAGTACCCGGCAGCTACATTTCCGACCTCCATACCAAAATTACCGGCATTGCAGAAGAGGAAATCGAGACGCCTGCTGGCCGCTTCAAGACCATCAAGGTCGAACGCGTCGCCAACTGGAAGAATCGCGGCAACGGAAAAATTGGCGTTTCGGCCTGGACATATTGGTATGCCTCACTAGCTAAGTCAGCGGTGCGCTTCGAACGCATCAGGACGACCAGTGATGGGCGCGAGCTGAATCGTGAAACGCACGAATTGATTGCGTATTCGGTCAAATGAACCAGCCGATAATCTAAACTAGTGATCAGTCGCTCTCAACTATCAAGCGTCAAGTTTGCCGTCACAATCTAGCCATGGAGCAAGTCATGTCATATCAGCGTCACATTTCCGCAATCCTTTTCGCCAGCGCAATGTTCATGGGATGCGCCAACGCCCAACAGAATTTCGATAAGGTTGAAATCAAGACCGAGAAACTCTCCCCCACAACTTATGTGCTATTTGGTGCGGGCGGCAATATCGGCGTCTCCGTCGGCGAGGATGCGTTGTTCATCATCGATGACCAGTACGCACCGCTTGGCCCGAAGATTCTCGCGGCCCTCAAACAGCTCACCGACAAGCCAGTCAAGTTTGTACTCAATACGCATTGGCACGGCGACCATACCGGTGGAAACGCAAGAATGGGTGAATCCGGCGCGCTGATCGTCGCGCACGACAATGTTCGAAAGCGCATGTCCAGTGAACAGTTCATCGCCTTGTTCAAGTCAAAAGTTGCTCCCTCACCCAAGGCCGCACTGCCCGTCGTGACATTTTCGAAAGAGGTTACCTTTCACTTGAACGGAGAGGAAGTATTCGGCTTCCATGTGCCTAACGCGCATACCGACGGTGACACCATCGTGCAGTTCAAGACCAGCAACGTGTTCCACATGGGTGATACGTTTTTCAACGGCTCCTATCCGTTTATTGATGCCTCCAGCGGCGGCACGCCCGAGGGTGTCATCGCGGCGGCGGATCGGGTGCTGGCACTTGCAGATGACAAAAGCAAGATCATTCCGGGCCATGGCCCAATGTCGAGCAAGGCTGACCTGAAGGTGTACCGCGACATGCTTTCCACCGTGAGTGGACGCGTCAAGGCATTGGTAAAAGCGGGCAAAACGCTTGACGAAATCAAAGCCGCGAAGCCATCGGCCGAATTCGATGAGAAGTGGGGCACCGCGTTTATTTCGCCGAAAGCGCTCATTGAAATGTTGGTCGCGCTGTATTCCTGATCCGCTCAACTCCGCGACTACTGATAGTAGGTAGATCGCCATTCCGCGCGCTTTCTGGCAGGAAAAGCTTCTGTCAGGCGCGCAGGTGCTGGTGAATCACGCGTGATTCACCCAGTCGTTTCCCACTGGAATCATCAAACCGCATGCATAGAACTATTTTCGACACGCCAGTAGTGAACACTGTCCTGCGCGTGCTTTCAATTGGCTTCCTGAAGCTCGCCGGGTGGCGCGTGCAGGGATCGCTACCACCGGGTGTCGGGAAATGCGTGCTGATTGCCGCGCCACACACGAGTAACTGGGATCTGCCCTATACGCTGATGGTCGCATTTGAACTGCGGCTGCATGTGTTCTGGATGGGCAAAGCATCCATTTTTTCACCGCCATTTCGCGGCGTGATGATGTGGCTGGGTGGTATCCCGGTTGATCGAGAGCGCTCGACGAACGTGGTTGCCGCCTCAGTCGATGCCATCAACAATGCAGCGCATGCAATCCAGTTGGTGGTGCCGCCTGAAGGTACCCGCAGCAAGGCGCGTTATTGGAAAACTGGCTTTTACTACATTGCGCTCGGAGCGAAAGTGCCGATCGTGATGGCTTACATGGATTACCAGCGCAAGGTGAGTGGGCTGGGGCCGCTGTTGTTGCCTACTGGCGACATTGAGGCCGATATGAAAATAATCAGGGCGTTTTATGCCCCATTCAAGGGGAAGAACGCGGATCAGTTTGAGAGTGCGCCATAGTTCAGGCGGCCCTGAGGCATGTTCGACCTAGTCTGCTGACAAGCGCCGTTCCCTGATCAGCCCGTGCCAGAGCCTTGTTTCCGCATCGATAAATGCGGACAGCGAAGTGCCGGATAGGTGGAAAAAAGTGCTGCCGCCTTTCGTGACTTGTTAATAGGGCTGAAAAACAACATGGTGCGTGCTAAGCTATTGATCGCTATGAATTCTTATCCGATTTTTCACGAAATGATAGGGAGCAGCCAAGTACGGTATCCGGATGCTGAGCTCCCTGCATTGAGTAGGCGTCATCGACTCGGTGCCAAATGAATACACCGTCGATTGAACGCTGGAAAAGTAGCGGGTTTCGTCGGCTAGTAAATGCCGCGCGTCATCAATTGGACGGTATTAAACACGGTCTTGAGAGTGATTCCGCGATAAGGCAGGTGTCATTTGTAGTTTTTGCGCTGTGTGTGTTGGCTCTCTTCATGCCCGTGACAAAGCTTGAAACACTCCTGCTCATATTGCCATTGCTTTTGGTTGCGCTTGTCGAGTACTTAAACTCAGCTATTGAAGCTGTGGTGGATCGCGTGTCGCTTGATAACCATCCGCTGTCCAAGGTCGCAAAGGACTACGCAAGTGTTGCAGTTGGTATTGCTGTCGTTATGTCGCTGGTCAGTTGGGCTGTGATTCTGGGTCCGCTTTTCGCAAGGTCATAGGAGTTGCGAAATGATGTCCAACAAGGCGCTGCACTCGGACGCCCCCGCCGCCTTTCGTTGGTGGGGGTTCCCTCGCGCGCTCGGCGCCGGTAGTCGCCAGCGTTAGGCCCCGCAATGAAGATCCGAAGCGCCGTGTGGATTTATCTAGCCATCCTCACCGCTATCGCGGGCGTTGCCATCCATATAGGTGCGTTGTTCGGTGGCGTCTCGTGGTTCGTATTCTTCGGCGCGCCTGCAAGCGTAGTTGCCTCGGCCCGGGAGGGAACATGGCTGGCGCCTGTCGGCGGTCTCGTCATTGCCGGCCTTATGGGCGCGTGCGGCTACTACGCGGCGTCCGCACTTGGTCTGGTCCGGCGCCCGCCGCTGCAACGGCTCGGCCTAGCCGGCATGGCAACAGTTTGCCTCGTTCGTGCATTGCTTCTTCCAGTCCTCGCCCTGCACCATCCTGAGTTGCGCAACACCTTTGAAATTGTTGCCGCTATCGTGTGGGGCATCGCAGGTGTGGGTCTGGCCGTCGCGTTCACGGTCGCCAAGGCGGGGCCAAACAGCCGAGTTCACTCTCCATAGATCATACGCATCGGATTCTACTTAAATGGTGCTTTTGGCCATTTGCCGCCATCCACGACCGCCGCAAAAATTTGCTCGTAAGCGGTCGTTAGTTTGGTGATTGCAAGCACCCGTTTGCGTGAGATCTAATGCATCAATTGAATTTGAGCGTTGCTGGTCGATAACATATTTGTTATTATGTTCGCGTGGATTACACGATTACCTACTACAGCGACGTTGTGCAAGAAGGTATTCTGGATTTACCCGACACGCTGGCGGCGAGGTATATCGTGTTAACGCGACGAATGGGTGCACTTGGTCCCAATCTTGGCGAGCCTCACACCAAGGGTTTCGGTGAAGGGCTTTTTGAGCTGAGATTGAAAGGCGCAGAAGGCATTGCTCGGGTTTTCTTCTGCACTCTGGTTGGGAGACGCATTGTCATGTTGCATAGCTTTATCAAAAAGTCAGCGAAGACGCCGATTCAAGATCTACGGATCGCGGAGACAAGGATGAAAGAGGTTAAGAATGCGCACACATGATCAAATTGTCAAAAAGCTTCTGAGTCGCCCCGGTGTTCGCACCGAGGTAGAGCGCATCGAGCGCGAAGAATCTGCGCTATTGGATGCTCTATTGAAAGCGCGCCAAGATGCGGGACTTACCCAAGCGCAGGTGGCGGAAAGAATGGGAACGCAGGCGCCAGCCGTGGCCCGTCTTGAACGCTCCCTCTCGACCGGGAAACACTCGCCATCAGTTGCCACGCTCCGTAAATACGTTAAGGCTTGTGGGAAGCGGTTGGTCCTCCGCGTTGCCTGATTCTTCGAGGCGCAAGCTTACAAGGCTATTTCGAACTGAAAGTCGCAGAACGGCCAATTCCAGTCTGTCAGCCGCGTGCCTCCACTTTCGCGAAAGCGGTCATAGAATGCTTACAAATATGACGCGCAGGCGCGCAATAATATCGGCAAAAAGGATCAACATGCACTCTCAGACTCACGGCATCCAGCGGC
>JANMZU010000728.1:0-22190 GCA_031383585.1 Betaproteobacteria bacterium | reverse complement strand
CGATTTGTAGGTGACGAGCAGGCCGTTGTCCGATACTTTGTCAGCCTTCATGGCCTTCCATGAACCCGACATCTGGGTGGTACTAGCCTTGTCGTAGGCAATGCGCGCATAGCTGGTCGTCCCCTTGATGACTTCTGCATTCGTAAAGGAATTGGTCGTGTATTCATGCTGCATGGAATTCTTATCCGTCGAAACTGAATACTTGCTGCGCGCGACAACTTTTCCGCCTTTCTTGCGGATGATCTCGACGTGGTTGGCGTCGATGATTTTCACGGCTAGCGTGTCCGCGTAGGGGTCGCCCACCACTTTCTGATCTTTGCCATCAGTCTTGACGACTGTTGGCACTGCGCAGGTTTTGCATTCGTAGGTGCCATCCTTGAAGACGAATACCGACGGCTTGGCTGGAAAGTCGACGCTGCTGACATCTGTTTTCCAAGTGCCATCAAACACGCTTTGCGCCGCACATACGGCAGGCAAAAAAGCAAACACGATAGCTGCAACGTTATTGGTTCTTTTCATGTTGTCCTCCGGTTGGTCAATGAAGCTAGCTTGCGTCGCTGCACAGCTTGGATTTTATGAACGCGAATTCCTGAGATACGCCGTTTCGGCAAACAAGTCAAACGAGAGCGGCGCATGACGTCTGATTTTCGTGAAATCGCCAATTTTTGAAAATCCAGTATTGACGGGTGCTTCGAGGCATTTTCAGCCTGACAGGCGCGCCAGCATTGATGATTCACTTTTCTACGTCACTGCTCAGTTGCAGGTGGCGTTTTTCAAACTCTAGCGCCGGCATCGGCTGGCCGAACAAATATCCCTGGCACTGATCGCACTTCAGCTTGAGCAACTGTTGCTTCTGCTCTTCGGTCTCGACGCCCTCGGCGACCACGTTGAGCTTCAAGCTGTGGCCGAGTGCGACGATAGCTTCCACGATAGCGGCATCATCGAGATTAGTATCCACATCGCGAACGAAGCTTTGATCGATCTTCAGCGTATCAACCTGGAAGCGCCGTAGATAGGCCAGCGACGAGTAGCCGGTACCAAAGTCGTCGATCGCGATGGTCACCCCAGAGTCGGAAAGCTGCCTGAGTACGTCGATATTTTCCTCGACGTTTTTCATCAGCATGCTTTCGGTCACCTCCAGCTCCAATAGCTGCGGTGCGAGGCCGGCACCGCTAAGCGCATCACTGACCGTACGAGCCAGTGCCGCGTTGAGTTGACCTACCGACAAGTTGACTGCGATTGGCACATCACGTCCGAATTTCGTCGCCCATTCACGACTCTGGCGGCACGCACGATCGAGCACCCAAGTACCCAACGGTACGATGAGCCCGGTTTCCTCGGCGATGGGAATGAAGCGATTTGGTCCAACTATGCCAAGCTCGGGGTGCTTCCAGCGAACCAATGCCTCCACACCGGCTAGCTTGCCGTCGGCGAGCGTGAATTTAGGATGGTAGTAGAGCTCGAACTCGCTCCTTTCCATGGCCCGCCTTAACGTACTCTCCATGGTCAGCTTCTCGACAGCGCGGGCGTTCATCTGCTCGGAATAGAACTGGTAGTTGCGCCGACCGTGCTCTTTCGCAAAATACATCGCCATGTCGGCATTGCGCACAAGCGTAGCGCCGTCATCGGCGTCGCCCGGAAATACGCTGATGCCGACACTTGCAGACGTGGTCAGCACCTTGCCTTCGATGGTGTACGGCTCCGACAGCACGGTAATAATTTTCTGCGCGACGGCACCCGCATCTTCGGCAACGCGCAATGCTTCCAATATCACCACAAACTCGTCGCCGCCGATGCGCGCCAGCGTATCGCCCTTGCGCACGAGTTGTTGCAAGCGGTCTGCAACGCTTTTTAACAATTCGTCGCCGATGGCGTGGCCAAGTGAATCGTTGATTGTCTTGAAACGATCAAGGTCGACGAACAACGCGGCGACCAGACCGCCGTTGCGTTGCGCTGCCAGTATCCCCTGCGACAAGCGGTCATTCAACAAGCGGCGATTCGGCAGCTGCGTCAATGCATCTCGGGTTGCCAGTTCCTCAATGCGCTGCTCGGCCAGTTTTCGCTCCGTAATATCGAGGCCGGTGCCGCGAAATCCGATGCGCTCACCGGTAGCCTTGAAAACGGGCACGCCTGATACCTGCTGCCAGATTGTCCGACCATCCTTTGTAATAGAGATGTATTCGAGGTTGCGAATCGGGCTGCCCGGATTTGGACGAATGTCAAACCAGTGTTCCAGGCGTAATACTTCGTCTGGCGGCATGAATTGATAGGCATCCTTGCCGATCACTTCACCTGGTGAATAGCCGAGCACGCGCTCAATCCTATCGGACACATAGGTGTATATTCCCTCAGCGTTGGCTTCCCACACGTACTCGCCCGCTGCATCCACTACGTCGGCGAAACGTCGCTCACTTTCACGCAGGCGCCGCGTGCTGCGGTTACGCTCGGTCACGTTGACGTGAGTCGCCAGCAGGCATTGCTCGCCGTGAAGCTCGATGACCTCAGCCGTAATCGACGTATCGGCGATTTCGCCGCTCTTGCGCCGCAATTGGAATTCGAAATCTCGGATGCGTCCATTGGCCTTAAGCTGGGAAAACATCACCTCCCGCTGAGGCGGATCTGCCCATATATCGAGTTCGAGTGAACTCTGGCCGACAAGCTCATTGCGGCTATATCCTGACAACTCGCTCCAGGCCTCATTTAGCTCCACGTATATGCCGCTTTCCAGCCGCGAAATGACGATCGCGTCAGGGCTAGCATGAAAAATGACAGCGAAGCGTTCATCCGAAAGTCGGCGCTCCTGCTCAGCCCGCTTGCGACTGGTAACGTCGAAAATCGTTGCCACAATGCAAGACTCACCAAGGAACTCGATCACCTGGGCCGAATACAGCACATCAATCACTTCGCCACCATTGCGGCGCAGGCAGACTTCCAGATTGTCTGCGTGGCCGTCGGTCCTTAGCTGGTCCAGCAGTTGCTGACGCTGCGCTGGTTCGGGCCAGACGCCGATTTCCACGGTCGTCCTGCCGATCACCTCATTCCGGCTGTAGCCAAATAACGCGAAGCACGCCTCATTGGCTTCAACGTAGCAGCCATCGCTGAGGCGGCTGAAGACAATGGGAATCGGACTCGCCGCGAACAGTTTGGAAAACAGCGCTTGCGATTGGCGCAGCTCGAGATCGGCTACTTTGCGCTTGCTGATATCGCGGATGAATGCGACGAACCCGCGACTTCCATTGACGGGAATTTCCGAAAAAACGACCTCTATCGGAAATTCGTGGCCGTCCTGATGCCGCGCGCGGGTCTCGGTGCCACGCCAATCTAACCGCTTTTCGCCCGTCGCAATATAGCGATGCATCCCGTTGTCATGGGCAGCCCGCAAGTCTTCTGGCTGAATCATTGCAACTGTTTGCCCGATCAACTGCTCTGGCGCATAACCGAACGTGGTAAGTACTGCCGGATTCGCGAAGCAGATGACGCTCTGATCATTGACCATCAGCACCACATCATTGGTGGTTTCCCAGAGCGTGCGGAAACGTTCTTCACTGTCACGCAGTGCCTGCTCGGCAACGCGCTTTGCGGTGATATCGCGGCCTACGCCTTGATACCCCATGAATTCGCCAGTTTCGTCGAAAATCGGCTCGCCGCTGACATTGCTGTAGCGCAAATTGCCGTGTTGATCGTAGCGGGACACAACGAAATCACGGAATGGCTGGTGCGCCTCGAGCTGGTCTCGGTGCGCATGCCAATCAGCATCGCTCATCACGATCGACGGCAATTCCCAGCGCGTCTTGCCAAGATGCGCACTCGTGCCGAGCCCGGTTTGCGCAAGCACTTCGCCGGAAAAATCGACAAAACGGAACTGGCGGTCCTGCTCCCAATACCAGTCGCTGGACAACAGGAGCAGGTTTCTGAATCGCGCCTCGCTCTTTCCCAGCTCACGCTGATACTGCCGTTGCTGGGTCCGCGTTGCGCACAGCACCAACATCATCAGCGCCAGCGCATAAATGTAGCCTTGCTGTACGATTGAACTGTAAATGTCCGGGAGCTGGGTGAACGGTCCCAGTGACAGCGATGTGCCGGCAATTACGAGAATGGAGATGACGAAGCTGGCCAATGCAACCGCGCGGCGCCCCGCCTCCAGTGCGCACCACACGCCCACGACAAAAATCGCAAATTCAGCAAGGTAATGGACCCATGTCAACTTAGGCGGCGTGCTGAAGGTTAGCATTGCGGCCAGACACGGTACCAGCAGGAATGTGTTGTGGAGCGGGTTCAGGTGCCGGTCTCCGTCAGAGCCGGTGTGCCAGGTGAGAATCAGCGGCGCAATGATTGCGATACCGAGCGCGTCGCCTAGCCACCAGACGATCGCTCGCGGCAGCGCATTTTCCAAAGTGACCGCGCTGTCCAATAGTAGCGCGCAGATGCCGATTGATGCGGATATCAGACTTGTCAGGAGGGCGATCGGGATGAACAGCACGATTACGTCGCGCGCGCGATCCAATTCCTTATGAAAATCCAGTACCCGCAATGCCAGCCAGGCGCCTGCGACTGCTTCGAGTGTGCCGCCAGCAGCCATCAAGGCGGACGCGGTAAGGCTCGAATCTGGCGATATCAGCGCCGCAAACCCGCCAAGCAGTATGCCGGGCCAGAGACGCGTCCCGTAAAGAATCATTGCCGCGAAAGCAATGCCGGAGGCGGGCCAGAGGGAACCGGTGTTTGGATGAACGTCGATCAGCCAGAGCGCCAGTCTGGTAGCCGCAAAATAAATCACCGCTAACAACAGAACTGGGCGCAGCTGAAGCCAAACTGCTGTGGGGGACTGCGGCATCGGATTTGTCGTTAATGTTGCGGGTTACGTAGCGCCGAAGTTAAGTGTGTCACTAACCAATTTACGCTACCCACCGAAAAATCGCCACCCCTAGCAGCCCGTCGGACTTGAGTAATCGAAGCGAAGAATGAGCTGGGCGAGTGAAGATTTTGACGGTTTTCAAGCCAATTGTTGTTCCATTGGCGCAGGAAAACGGCGAAATATGCACCGGCCAGGTCATTTTGCAGCCGATTTCCCTCAAGCCCGACAGGCTGCTAGTAGCCACTGACGGCATTATTGCCAAAACCGACCTCGACTGCCACCTTCAATCTTGTTCAGCCGCCTGTTGGCGCCAGAAAGAGTTCAGGTCGCGCAGCGCATACTCGTTGTCGCGTTCAAAAGCTTCACGTTCGCGCAGCGCTTTGGCGTGATAATGCGCAGCCTCGCGCTCACGCCCGAGCTTTTCGTACATCGCGGCGATACCCTCGCACGCCAATGACACTTTCGCCGTGGGCCGGCTGGCATCGGCGAACTCATAGGCGGATTCCATCGCTTCCAGCGCCAACTCGAATTGCAGGGCCGACGCGTGCAGCTTGCTGATTTCGATATTTGTATCAATCAACCGAGGGTGATGGCGAATCTGGGTCGCACGTGTAAGTGCCTCACCAAATGCGTGCAGGGCATCATCATTTTGGCGTTGCAAAGTGAGTAGTTGACCGAGGCAGAAAAACGCCCTCGCCTCAGCGTCAATATTCATTTCGGTGTTCGCGATGCCCAACACGTGCCTGATGCGGGCATCTGCATCCCCAACCAGCAGCCGAAAGCTTTCCGGCGTCGCAGCGCGGGCGCGCTGCACCGACAGGTAGGCGCGATTGCCGGACATCAAATAAGCGGGCGTCAACATTCTGGCGCGCTCGTCGGCGCGACCCACCAGTGCAATGCCTTCATCATATTCGCGATCTGCATCGTCAAAACGCGAAAGGTTGCCGTAAACGAGGCCGAAAGTATTGTGGATGCGAACTTGCAAAGATTTATCTGCCAGCGTATCAGCCTCAAAGCGGCAAACTGTCAGCATTTCCAGGACCACGCTGTTAGCCTCAAGGATAAAGCTGGCCGCCCCGGCCATTGTGATCATTGCCTCACTGGCGGCGCGCTGGTTACTGTGTTGGCGTGCCAGGCGGATGGCGTCAATGGCAGACGCGATCGCCTCAATGAAGCAACCGTTGGCGGCCTGACAAATTGCCGATGCATTCAGTGCCTCTAACTCGGCCTGCGGACCTTCGCGGCGCGCCAGCCGATATGCTTGCCGGGCAAGCTCAATGCCAGTGCGCGTATCTCCACGGCGCGTACTTCGAATTGCGTTGTCGCAAATAGCCTGAATTGTCTCTGAAATCATCCGAATATGCGCTGCTCGAGGTTGCAAAGTAAACGGCGTGCAAAGCTAGATGTCTTTCACAATATGATGCACGTTTCGGCGGCGCCGAGTGTTACAAATTCACTATCTATTGAAAAATGTTGCAAATTTCCCGCGAGGAGCAAAGGTAGCAACACTTCCCACGACACCATGACAGCCGACTCCCGTTTAGCGCTACGCAGAATCCCTAACTGTGGATTTTTGATTTGCGAGCGCGATGACGCTAGAATCGGCTGCGTTTACGGAGGCAACATGGCATTTTTCGGACTGTTTGGCGGGCAAAAAAAAGGATACCAGTCTTCATGGCTTGAGCTGACGGTCCTATGTGCAACGGCGTGCGAAGGACTGGAACCTGATCAAACCTTTGCGCTGCGCGGAAAAATTCTCGCCGCCAGCCCCATAGACTTCGAATTTGTGAATTCGAACTCATTTTTGGTGTTTTATGCCGGTACTGCCGCGGGCCTCGAAGCTGCCAACAAGCTAGCGGAAACGCTGCAAACGGTCGCGAGGGAAAAGGCCGTACCCGCGTTCGGCATTGCCATACAACAGGGCGAATGTCTGGCGCAAATGACCGGCGCCGGGCGCTTACTGTCAAAGCCAATGGGCGGCTTAATGTCGAAAACCAAAGAACTGGCTTTTGCCGCGGCGCAGCTGGCGCGCCCGGATCCTGCAAGCGCAATTCCACCGCAGCAACCCCATTGACCAGCCCAAGGTGTTGAGTCGCGCATTCGATGGCGCGACGCGAAACGCGGCGTAAATTCTCCAGCAGCCCTGCGTCATCACTTTACTTGCCTTACTAGTCAGAGTGTCAGATCATACGGACCAGCTCGCTGCGCGCCAACGTAGCTCTACGCACGAAAAATGATCCTCTCCGAAGCCGATCTCCATCGCTACGTCGATTCGCCCAACGCCTGTTGGGTGCAAGACATTCAGCGCTCGCGCCTACTGTGGGCAAACACTGCTGCGCTCAATTTGCTGGGGTCCGAGACCTTTGAGGACCTTTATGCCCGCGATTTTTCGCCTCGTTCCGAGACCGCACGTGCACGGTTGGCTATCTATTTCCAACGTGTTTTCGCCGGGCAGGAAGTCAGGACGCAGTGGACGTCAATGCCACATGGTAAACCGGTCACGATGCTGGCCGACGTACATGGCTGGGTAGCACCTGACTCGAAGCACCACCTGTTTTTTGACGCCCGCGATATTGGCGATTCGGTTTGCCCAGAAAGCTTGCGCATGCTTGAGGCTGCGCGGCGGTCAATTGCCAGTTTTTCGCTCTATGCGCTGGATGGCCGTTTGCTCGAGCGCAACACTGCCTTTGTCCGCGAATTCGATGCAATCCTTGAAACTGAGGGGGATCGCTACCTCAACTTGTTCACCGACCGCGAAGAAGGCGAGCGCATTCGCAATAGTGTTATTGCGTCCGGTGAGTTTCGCGGCCGTAGTCGGCTTGCGACCGTCAATGGCATCCGCTGGCACATGCTGCTGGCGCTTTGCATCCTCGACCCGGTCGATGCCAAACTGGTGCTCCACGTTGAGTCCTTTGATGTACACGAGCAGGTGCAAACGGAACTCCGCGCCAAGGATTCTGAAGCACTCTTGCAGCAGATTGCCGATGAATTTCCGCACCCAATGGCGTATGTCTATGCAGACCGCAGCTACCGGTTCGTCAACAAGACCTATTGCAACTGGATCGGCACAACGCGTGAGTCAATCATCGGGCGAACCGTGCGCGAAGTCGTCGGACCGGAACTCGACAAGATTTGGGATGACTTGGCCCCGCGCCTGATGGCCGGCGAGCGCGTGAACTACGAGCGCCACGCTCAATACCTTGGGCGCGGGGCGCGCTGGATACAGGTTGAAGTGGTGCCACACGCGGACGAACACGGAAAGACCGTCGGCAACTTCGTTTTTGGCTACGACGTGCACACACAAAAACTCGCCGAGCTTGGCCGCAAAACCAGCGAGCGGCAACTTGAGCTGATTACAGACCACCTGCCGCTGGCCGTAGCTGTACAGGACGGCGACGACCGTATCCGGTTCGCCAATCTGGCCCTGCGAAACTGGTTCAACTTGCGCCGCGAAGCCACCATTGGGCGCCATGTTGCGGAGATTCTCGGCGGCAGCGTATTCGAAGAGTTGTTGACGTACAGCAAGCGTGCGCGTAATGGTGAAATCGTGCAGTTTCGCCGCCGCGAAGACGTTGCCGGTCAAGCGCGCTGGATCGACGTCACGATGGCACCGTTTGATGATGGCGAGACCATCCGCGACGGTCTTATCGCCGTGTTTGCCGACGTGACCAAACGTGTGGAGGCGAGCGAAGCGCTCAATCGGGTTCGCAACACGCTAACCTCACACCTGGCCAATACACCGCTGGCCGTCATTCAACTCGATGCCCAGCTACGGGTTATCCAGTGGACCGGTCGCGCGCAGGAGATTTTCGGCTGGGGCGAGAGCAATGCCGTTGGCCGCACACTGGAAGAGCTCAATTTATTTGACGAAGATGGCCGCGCCCGTTTTTCGCAGGAACTATATCGACTCAATCAAGGCACGGCCGATCGCTTTACGGTAGCGTGGCGCAGCGTCCGCAAAGACGGCGTTTCCTTGCACACAGACTGGTTCGGCTCGGTACTGCGCGATTCCGGCAAAGTGAGCTCGTATCTGCTGCTGATTCAAGACGTGTCTGCGCGGGTCTCGGCAGAACAACATCTGCAGTACGTCGCCAATCACGATGTGCTAACAGGTCTTGCCAATCGCACCCAGTTTCAGGAACGGGCGAAGGCTGAAATCGCGCGGGCCCGCCGCCTCGGGCAGTCCCTGGCCGTGGTGTTGCTGGACCTGGACCGATTTAAGTATGTCAATGAAAGCCTTGGGCACAGCACTGGCGACATGCTACTTCAGGAAGTCGCACTGCGACTGGCTGATGCCGTCGGCCCCAACGATTTCATCGCTCGCGCCGGCGGTGATGAGTTCATGCTGCTGGTGAATCTGGAAGGCGACGACACCCGCGGTGAACGCGTAGCCGAACAATTGCGTCGGCTGCTGCTGCGGCCGTTCCGGCTGTCCGATCAGGAAATGTTCGTAACCGCAAGTATTGGCGTCTCGCTGTACCCTCAGGATGCGGACAATGAAGTTGACCTGATCAAGAATACCGACTGGGCCATGTATCGCGCTAAAGATGCTGGCCGCAACGGCGTGCAATTCTATTCCGCCACGTTGGCGCAGGATGCGCCGATGCGCCTATCGCTCGAAAGCGAACTGCATCGAGCAGTCGAGTTTGCACAATTTGAGCTGCATTACCAGCCCAAGCAAAACCTCTTCACCAAGCGCATCACCGGCGCCGAAGCGCTGCTGCGCTGGCGCCATCCGGTACGAGGGCTAGTACCGCCAGACGATTTCATCCCACTCACTGAAGAGTCTGGCCTGATCAATGAGCTCGGTGCCTGGGTGGTCAGCGACGTCTGCCGACAGATCGCCGAATGGCGCAAGCGCTTCAAGGATGTGCCACAGATTGCCATCAATCTTTCTGCGGTGCAGCTCAAGCGCCGCGAGCTTGCGCAAGAAATTCTGGATGAACTCAAGAAGCATGGCCTGCCTGGCAGCGCGCTGATGGTGGAGGTGACCGAAACGGCGGTGGTCAGCGATCCACTGCTGGCGACCATTTCGCTGGATACCTTGCGCGACCATGGGGTGCGCGCGGCTATCGACGACTTCGGCAAAGGCTATTCCAGTCTCACACAATTGAAGCGCTTGCCAATCGATGCCTTAAAGATCGATGGCTCCTTCGTACGCGGTGTGGTCATCGACCGCGATGACGCCGCCATCGTCCAGGCCATTATCGGCCTGGCAAAAAATCTGGGCCTCCGGGTCATAGCAGAGGGACTCGAAACCCCCGAACAACTGGCGTTCCTGACCAGCAACCAGTGCGAAGAGGCCCAGGGCTATCTGATTTCACGTCCGCTACCGGCGGAGGATTTTGCGATGCAATTCCTCGGCCCGGAGACGCAGCCCCCGCAGTGATGGGACCTCTGGCGCTCCTGCAGGCTATTCCGGGCTCTTCACAGCCACATGCACCAGTGAAAACTCGCTGCCGTCGGCGACCGACTTGATCTCGACCACATGCTGGTCGTCACGGCGTCCCGCTTTGTAGAGCATGCCGCTGTTTCGCGGTTTGTCGCCATCGCAGGTCAGTATTTTCGATTTCCTGTCTTTTGCGCGTAGCGCCGCCGCAACTTCTGCACTGCCGCAATCCAGCACTTCGCCAAAGCGGGCCAGCTCGGCACGATAAAACGCCGCCACTTTGCCGGGTGCATCTGTCGAGCGCAGTTTCGCCACGACGACTTTCAAACCATAGTCTCCGAACGCAAATTGAATATTCGCCGATTCGCTGTCACCCTTCTTCTGCACCGGCGTCGCGCCCGGATAGACCCGCAAGCCGGTCTTTTCCGCAGCGACGTCGTCGGTGATAACGATGCCTGCGCTGAATGATGCGGCGTGAGCTGGTGCAAACACGGCGCAGGACAGAACTGCTATAGCTGCAAGGAATTGAAATTTCATGATGCGTGCTCCTGTTTGCGGGTTGATGCGATCACAATAGGCCCGCTCGCTGTTGCACTCCACGCCCCAGTGATGAATTGCAGAACCCCACGGACGAAATACGGATGAACGCAGAGACGCAACTGCTGCGACTTGACTATTGACTAACCGCCCCAACTTACTCGGGCATTGTCCAACTTTTAGAAAGTAATGCCATGCTGCTTGATACCTTCGCCATACCCGTATTGCAGTTGCAGAACCGCACGGTGATGTCGCCGATGACACGAAATCGCGCCGTGGAAGCCAATACGCCCAATGCGCTGATGGCCGAATATTACGGCCAGCGGGCTTCGGCCGGCCTCATCATCACTGAGGGTACTTCCCCGTCTGCCAATGGCTTGGGCTATCCACGTATTCCCGGCCTCTTTAACGAGGCACAGATGCTTGGCTGGAAAGGCGTGACCGATGCGGTACACGCCAAGGGTGGCAAGATCTTCTTGCAACTCATGCACACTGGGCGTGTTACTGCTCTAGCCAACTTACCCACTGGTGCCGAAGTGCTTGGCCCCACAGCCGAAACCTGCCCGGGTGAAATGTACACTGACCAGCACGGCATGCAGCCGCACAGCTTGCCGCGTGAAATGGCATTGCCTGACATTGCCGCGACGATCCAGGAATACGCACAAGCCAGTCGGCTGGCGATCAAAGCCGGATTCGATGGCGTCGAATTGCATGCTGCCAACGGCTACCTGATCGAACAGTTTCTCAACGCAAACGTGAACAAGCGCACTGACGGCTATGGGGGAAATTCGGCGGGCCGCAATCGCTTCGCACTGGAATGCGCCAACGCAATGGCAGCCGCGATTGGTCCAGAGCGGGTCGGCATCCGGCTCTCCCCGTTCGGCGTGTTTAACAGTACCGGCCCATTTCCGGGGCTCGAAGCGCAGTATCTTGAACTCTGCACGGCGCTCTCCGCATTGGGCCTGCTTTACCTGCACGTGCTGGATCACTCAGCGATGGGCGCGCCTCCCGTGCCGACCGCCTTCAAAGCTCAGCTACGCGCAACATTCAAGGGTGTATTTATTCTTGCCGGTGGCTTTGATCAGGCGAGCGCTGAACAGGCGCTGATTGAGAAGCAGGCAGACCTGATTGCCTTTGGACGCCCTTTCATTTCCAATCCAGACCTGGTTGAGCGCTTTCGCACCGGCGCCGCGCTCGCCCAGCCTGATCAGGCTACCTTTTATGTGCCCGGGGCCAAGGGCTATACCGACTATCCATTGATGAGCGCCTGACAGAAGAACTCCCCGTCATTTCGACCTGGCGCTATACCCACACTCCATCAACGTGATCGACGCCACCGGCCTAGGTATTGCGGGCGAAAAGTGCACGGCGGAAACCGCCCAGCCAGGTTCGGTCTGATAAGCAAGCCCACTTGTCGGAGCACGTCTGGAAGCGTAACTGATTGGTCCGTCCAGTTTACGGCAACGCGGTTCAGGTTGGCTAGACGGCATTTTGAGTGGCTGAGGCACTAGCGCAAGCACTGGCGCGGCGTTCGGGCCAATAAGGTCTGGAACTGCGCGTCAATGGCGGGGATTCAGAAGTGGGCCAAGCAGCACCTTTTTCGCCTTCAGTAGCGACGCACACGCTGGCTAAGCTACTATTGCCCTGAAAATGGAAAGCGGAGAATTAATATGTCGGCGAGCAGCGATGAGCCCATCAAATGGCGGCAACACGGCGTACGTGTCATCCCCGCCAATTCACTCGATAACAATACGCCGCAGACTCCCGGCATGTCACGAGCCGCTGCGGTCAATTTTGCGCGCGTGGGTGCAGAGAAAATATGGGCCGGCACCGTTACTATTCACCCCAATGCGAAAACTGGCGCTCATCATCACGGCCCGGTTGAAAGTGTGATCTATGTGGTCAAGGGGCGTGCGCGCATGCGCTGGGGCGAACGGCTCGAATTCGTCGCTGAAGCCGGGCCTGGCGATTTCATCTATGTGCCACCGTATGTGCCGCATCAGGAAATCAATGCCAACGAAAACGAAGCGCTGGAATGCGTCCTTCTGCGCAGCGGACAGGACCCGGTCGTAGTCAATCTCGACATCCCGGCCATTGAAAGCCCGGAGGCGGTTTACTGGGTGGACAACATTCATCCGCATCCGTGAACGACTGTCAATCAAAGCGCAGCCGCTGATGTGGCCATGGTCAGAAATTCGACTGTTGAAGGATACGCTGCGTCTGTATGCTGGCGAGCATGTTCTGTCCAGAGTGCTTGAGTCGCGCGAACGTGCGTTGGAGCTTAGCGGCGACGTACGCGATCTCACACTCATGTTTGTCGATATCGCAAGCCTGTCCTCGACCGAACGGCTAGCCCCCGGCCAACTGGGCGGGTTCATGGCCGAATATCTGGAAATCGTCACCGCCAACATCAGCGCACACGAAGGCACACTTGATTCCTACAACGGCGATGCCGTCTTTGCGTGGTGGGACAGCGGTGACAGCCGGTTAAATGCCCGCAGCGCCTGCAATTGCGCCAAACAGATTGTGTCGCGCATCAAATCGCAAAACGCGGTGTGGTCTACCCAATCCTTACCTGCGTTGCAACTAAAGATCGGCATCAATTCCGGGGCCGCCTTGCTGGGCAACTATGGAACAGCCAGCCGTGTCCGATTTACCGCACTCGGCAGCCATGTAAATCTGGCGTCGCGACTTTGCGAGCTCGCAGGCAGTGTTTATGCGGTGCCGGTGGTTATTTCCGCGAATACCAATACGTTATTACCCAGCGATATTGCTGCGAAACCGCTGGCCAGTGTCGACGTGAACGGCGCTGTGGGAACGGGTCAGCTGTTCACAATTTAAAGTTTAGTGGCGGACCTGCTTTCGCGCCGCAACCTTGGCCGGCGTAACGGCAATGGATTACCGTGCATCCGGATTGGGGTCACGCAGTTTGGCCGCGGGCACAACCAGCCCGTCTGTGCAGACATGACAGCAATGCTCGCAACTGCGCTGCCCACGCTCGCCGGCACCGGTGCTATAGGTGCTGGTACGCGTTTCTCGCTCACCACTGTTGCCGCGGATTTCACCCGACACCGTCTGCACCTTCATCCACGCCCCCCAGCAAATCTGCTCACCAGCTTCGCAGGTGATCTTCACCTGCTGAACCGCTGCGTCCGGATTGATGGAGTACGCCTTGGTCTTCGATGGCCACTGTTGGCGAGAATCTCCGCGTGAGAAAAGCTTGAAGTTCAGGGCGCGTTCGGAATCGTTGACGAGTTGGAAGGTCATTTCTGCAGCAGCTGCCGGGGCAGCAAGTGCACTTGCAACGATAAACACGGCGACCGCGAACAGACGGGGCAGGATATTCATTTTTTCTCCGGTAGTTGTGGACGACGTTGATGGAATTTTATGCGATACAGGCGCTTCAATTTCGGCGTCTTGCAAACCACCACTTACCTCAGGCTGCGACGTAATCTCGGTAGAATTACCTTTGTCGCCTTCGATTTCCGCATCATTGACCGTCGTTTCGCTGCCAGGAGCCTTACCTTGAAAATAGTTTCTTTGTTCGGGCGAACTGTCGCCGTTTGCATGCCATCGTTTGTCTGCGCACTGCTGCTTCCATACTATGCAGCCGGGGCACTTGCGCACACCAGCAACACGCCTGCGACCGCGAAGCCCGAGACCAATGCCTCAGGGCTGTCACGCACCGATCCCCGATTTATCTGGGATCTCACCCGGCTCTATCCAAATGACGCTGCGTGGGACGCCGATCGCATGGCGATGCTTGCTGAAATTCCCGCTTTGGCCCAACTCAAAGGCACGCTCAATACAGCAGCAGGTCTGCGAACTGCACTTGATCGCATGTCTGCGTTGTCGCGACGCGTGCAACGGCTATCGGTCTATGCCAGCACCCAGCAGAGTACCGACAACCGCGATGCCCGAAATCAGGAGCGCACCGGCCTCATGCGTGCGCTCGGCGGGCGGTTCAGTTCGGCGGCCGCCTGGGTGAACCCTGAAATTCAAGCGCTCGGCCGGGAACAGGTAGAAGCATTCATTCTCGCTGAGCCTGGACTGAAAGTTCACACCTTCCGCCTGCGCGACACCATTCGCAATGCCAAGCACACGCTCGGCGCCGAGGCGGAAGGCGCGATCGCTTCACTCTCGCCGATCATCAATGCTCCCACCAACACCCGCACCCTGCTGGCCACTGCCGACACCGTCTGGCCCAGCATCGTGGTCGATGGCAAGCCTGTGAAGGTCAATGAAACCGGCTACCAAAAACTACGCGAGCATCCGGATCGCGCAGTCCGCAAGCAAGCCTTCGATGCCTTCTTCAAAGCGCTGGGTCAGTACGAAAACACCTACGGCTCCACGCTGACCGCGCGCGTCGAGGCGGGTGTGGTCAATGCCCGGCTACGCAAGCATCCCTCTGCGGTGGCAGCCAGCCTATCGGCCAATGAAATTCCAGAGGCGGTTTATCGCACACTGGTTGCTGAGGCCAATGCGTCGTTGCCAACATTGCACCGTTACCTGAAGCTACGCCAGCGCCTGTTGAAGCTACCCGACCTGCACTACTACGATGTGTACCCCGAGTTGATCAACATTGGACGCCGCTACCCGGCCGATGAAGCGATCGACTTGACGGTGGCCGCCATGAAGCCGATGGGAGAGGAGTATCAAGGTTTATTGAAGGAGGCATTCAGCGTTCGGTCCATGCACACCTATCCGGCCGAAGGCAAATCATCAGGCGCCTATCAGACCGGTGTGTATGGCGTGGTGCCTTTTGTTTTCCTGAACCATCAGGACAACTTTGCCACGATGTCGACGTTCGCCCACGAATGGGGCCACGGCATTCACACGATGCTGGCGCAGAAAAATCAACCGTTTGAAACGGCTGGCTATTCGCTTTTCCTGGCCGAACTTGCGTCGATGACCAACGAGGTACTGTTGACCGACCACATGCTCAAACAATCAAAAAGCCGGGAGGAGCGGCTCTTCTACCTGAGCGAGGCACTGGAGCGTCTGCGCGGCGGATTCTTCCGTCAGACCATGTTCGCGGAATTTGAACTGGCCACCCATGACGCCATGGAACGCGGCGAAGCACTGTCGGGCAAGAAAATGACGCAGATGTATTGCAGCCTGTTGCGGAAGTATCACGGTGCCGACAGCGGCGTGATGCAGATCGACCCGCAATACTGCCAGGAGTGGTCGTTCATCCCTCACTTCTACCGGCCGTTCTACGTGTACGTGTATGCCACCTCCATCGCTGGCGCTACCGCATTTGGTGAGCGCATCCTGACAGGCAAAGTCGAAGAACGCGACACGTTTTTGAATGTATTGCGGGCAGGCGGCTCGGTGCCGCCATACCAGTTACTCAAAAGCGCAGGCGTAGACATGGCGACTCCACAGCCATTTCAGGCGCTAAACAAGCGCATGAATGCCATCATGGACGAAATGGAAGTGTTGCTTTTGGCAAAGACCAATTGAATTGCGGAATTATCTCCTCAGGCGCAGTGGCCTGAGGAGCACTCCTCGCAGAAATTTCGTGCTGCGAAGGCCCGCGCGGTCAAGCTTCGATCATGACCTTGAAGCCGCCGAAGAACATCCGCTTGCCGTCAAACGGCATGGATGTCGAATCCATCATTGGCGCCAAACGAGGGTCTTTCATGGCCTTGGCGTTGACGCGATCACGGTGCGCTCGCGACTTGTAGACAATCCAGGAGAACATCACGGTTTCGCCTTCTTTCAATTTAACGCTTTGCGGGAATGAGGTGACCTTGCCCGGTTTGACATCATCGGCGACGCACTCGCGGAACTCCAGTGCCCCATGCTCACGCCAGACTTTCGCCATCAGTTTCGACATCTTGCGATACGCAGGCAGATTCTTGATCGGTACGGGTACAACGAAGCCATCGACATAATTCATATGTCCTCCTTGGTTTGGTTAGCGCACTTTGCGAACGAACATGACGCTGGGTATTGCGGCGCATCGCATACTCAGTCTGGAATTACCGGCTCGACCAGATGTGCAAGTTGTACCAGTGATTCCTGCCAGCCGAGATAGCACATTTCTACCGGGATCACTTCGGGCACGCCCTCTTGCACAATCGTCAGCTCTGATCCACATAAGACTTGCTTAATGGCTACGGTGACGCGCATTTCGCCGGGCAGGTTCGGATCGTCGAACTTATCGGTATAGCGGATGAGTTCGTTCGGAACCAATTCAACATACTCCCCGCCGAAAGAGTGTCCGTGTCCCGTGGAGAAATTGGTAAACGACATCTTGAAGGTTCCCCCTACCTTCGCCTCCATGTGATGCACCTTGCAAGTGAATCCATACGGCGGTATCCACTTCGCCATCGCATCGGCATTGAGGAATGCGCGATAAATTTTCTCCGGTGTCGAACGAAGTACTCGATGAAGTCTGACTGTCCCTGCCGGCATAATTCGGTCTCCATAAAAGTACAAAAGTTGACCGCCTGATTTTAACCAAATAAAAAAGGAAGGTCGCGGCAATTGCGCACTTACTGTTCAGCCCAGGGTTTTTGGTTATTTGTATGTTCGCAAACGCACGGACGGACGACTTTTTGAAGTGCAAAATCGTCAGAGGTAAGCGGCTTGCAGCCTGCCGCAAGCCAAGAAAACCTCAATACTTTTCCCAGGAGTGAACATGAACAAAGATCAAATCGACGGTCGGTCCAAAGCTGTAGAAGGCAAGGTAAAAGAAGTCGCAGGCAAGTTAGTCGGCAACAAAGAGCTGGAAGCCAAAGGCAAAGCTAAGAAAATTATCGGTAAAGCGCAGGCCAAGTTCGGCGACGCGAAGGCTGATGTCAAGAAAGCAGTGCGCTGATTCGTCGTCCGCTGGTGCAACTGGGAAGGTCTCAAGACTCTGTCGCAGTGGCGTGCGATGGCAAGATCGCCTATCGGCGCGGCATTTGGAGCCAAAACGGCTTGAAATGCCCGCCGAATGGGGCGCTTGCTACTCGCTTGGAGTAGCAGGGACCGGGAAAGCTATTTCCCGTGAAACTGCAACGCCGCCAGATTCGCATAAATCCCACCATGGGCAACCAGCGTCGCGTGGGTCCCCGTTTCAACCAGCCGTCCTTCGTCGATCACGATGATGCGATCAGCTTTTTGCACGGTAGCGAGGCGGTGCGCGATGACCAGGGTGGTGCGTCCAGCCATCGCCGCCTCGAGCGCGCCCTGTACCAGACGTTCGGACTCGGCATCAAGCGCACTAGTCGCCTCATCCAGCAGCAATAGCGGCGGATTTTTTAGCAATGCACGCGCAATGGCAATACGCTGGCGCTGGCCGCCGGAGAGCCTGACCCCCCGCTCGCCGAGGAACGATTTGTAGCCTTCCGGCAGTTTCTCGATGAATTCATGTGCCGCTGCCATTTTCGAGGCAGCAATAACGTCCTCATCGCTGGCATCAACGCGGCCGTAGCGGATATTTTCCATCGCGTCAGCAGCGAAAATGACCGTGTCCTGCGGGACGATGCCGATCGCATCTCGAAGCACATGCAAATCCAGATCGTCAATTGCCACCCCATCGAGCAAAATGCGACCATGCTGGGGGTCGTAGAAACGCAGCAGCAACTGGAACAGTGTGGTCTTGCCGGCACCGGAAGGCCCCACCACCGCGACTGTCTCGCCGGGCTCAATCGTCAACGAGAAGTTTGAAAGCGATGTCGCCTGCGGTCGCGATGGATAGTTGAACGTGACGTCAACCAACGAAAGCGAAGCGCCCGCCTGCGTGCGTGGCGGCAATGGCAAAGGCATGGCTGGTGATTGAATGGGTGAGCGCTCGGCCATTAACTCCATCAGACGCTCAGTGGCGCCTGCGGCGCGCTGTGCTTCGCCCAGTGTTTCGGCCAGGGCGCCGACAGCGCCAGCAACGATGGCCGAATAAAGAATGAACTGGCCCAACTCGCCACCAGTCATCGTACCCTTTATCACAGCGTGCGCACCCAGCCAAAGTACAAACACGATCGCACCGAATATCAGCACAATTGCCAGCGCCGTGAGCAGCGAACGCGCGCGAACGCGGCGAATTGCGGTGGTGAACGCACGCTCCACCGATGCGCCAAAGCGATCTGCTTCGATCTTCTCGTGCGTGTAAGCCTGCACGGTGGGCATGGCATTGAGGATTTCGCCCGCCACCGCCGAGGCATCGGCGATACGGTCCTGTGAGTCTCGCGACAATGCGCGCACCCTACGGCCGTAGAGAATGATCGGCAGGATCGTCACAAACAGCAGCACGATTATGATCGCGGCGAGTTTTACGCTGGTGAAAAACATCATGCCCAGGCCGCCAATAAACAGCAGCACATTCCGCAACGCCATGGAAATGCTGGTGCCGACAAGCGACTGAATAAGCGTCGTATCAGTGGTCAAGCGCGACAGCACTTCGCCGCTGCGGGTGATCTCGAAAAATTGCGGGCTTTGCGTCACGACGTGCCGGTAGACGGCACTGCGAATATCGGCCGTCACCCGTTCCCCCAGCCAACTCACTGCATAAAATCGCGCAGCAGTGGATACAGCCAGCACAGTGGCGACGCCAAAAAGCGCCAGGAAGTAGAAATCAATGTGCTCGGTACTCGTGGCCCCACCGCCGCCGAATCCCAGATCGATCATCTGCTTGAATGCATACGGAATCGCCAGCGTGGCCGCTGCGGCACACAGCAGCGCGATACCAGCCAACAAGAACTGTTGCTTATACGGATAGAGGAACGGCAATAGACCACTCAATGTGGCGAGGCTGCTTTTTTTAGGGGTGACAGTCGGGGACGGAGCAGGAATTGCGGACATTATTTTTTCTTGAATGATTGATGAGGGCACGCCAAACAAGAATTTGTCGTTGTGGCGGCGACGCAGTTTCGCTGTTTCCGGGATCGCGGACGGTATGGTGACACAGCCTATGTGCAATCAACAGCGTCAAACATCGAAGCCGATGTAAATGGGGGCGGATTTCCGGGCATCAAGTCCCACGAGCAGTTTGAGCGGGCTCAGTCAGACGCAATAGTTAGCGTCAACCGGTCGGCAACCAGTCAGTAGGCATCATCCAACGCAAAGATGGGCTTCCTCGTCTCCCACTTGCCCGCGGTGAAATCGGGAAATGGCAATGTGCGATTGTCTTCCCTGATCGATTGCTCGGATAGTGGCGTGATCGCGCTCCAGGCGACCGCGTCAAAAATGTCGATAGGCATGGGCGCATCAATCTTCAGCGCCTCGACAAATGCGTGAATCACGAAAAAGTCCATCCCACCGTGCCCTGCATCCGCCGCCTTCCCGGCCAGCCGCTTCCACAGCGGATGGTCATATTTTTCCATCCAGGGTTGTGCGGGCTCCCAGCGATGGGGCATCGGACTCTTGCCTTCTATGTAGAGGCTGTTGTTCAAATCCATCCAGAGGCCGCGCGTTCCTTGCACGCGAAACCCCAGCGAATAGGGTCGCGGCAGATTGGTGTCGTGTTGCAGCAGAATGGTTTCGCCATTGGCGCAGGCAAGCTGCGTGGTGACTACATCGCCCAGCGCAAAATCAGCTCTTGCGCTGGGATGTTCTTTGCCACCGACATCCGTCGCGTATTGCTTGAGGCCCCGCGCCTTGGTCGCAAAGCTGCTGATTCGTGTGAACCGATTGCCACGATGAATATTGAGCCACATGGCAGCTGGTCCGATGCCGTGGCTCGGATACAGATCGCCATTTCGCGTCACCGAATGCCCGGTGCGCCAGCGCGCCTCCGACCAGCCCTTTGCACCAAACTCGGCGCCGCGCTCGTATGGCAACGCAGAGTTACCCGAATTGAATTTCACGCCGCGCAAATCGTGCTGGTAGCCCGCTTGCACGTGTACCAACTCGCCAAACAAATCCTGACGAACCATATTCAGCACCGCCTGTACATCGCGCCGATAGCAGACATTTTCGAGCAGCATGTACGGCGTACCAGTCTGCAGCTGCGTTCGCAACACCGCCCAGTGGTCGTCTAGGGTGATACCCGCAACCACCTCGCAGCCCACCGCCACCTTGGCCTCCATCGCCGCAATCGCCATTTTTGCGTGCCACTCCCATGGCGTGGCAATCAGCACGGCATTGAGCGATGCCTTGCTAAGCATCGATTCCCATGCATAGGCACTACCAGTAAACACCTGCGGCTTTTTGTGGCCAGCCTTGTCGCAGAGCTTGAGCGCGGCTTCCAGCATCAGTGGCTCGATATCGCATAGCGCCGCGATGGTGACGTCGCTGCGTTTCAGCAGTTCCGCCAGATGCACCTGGCCACGCAGGCCGGTGCCGATAATGCCGATCCGCAGGTGCTGGTGTCGACTGGCGCGCGCGAAGCCGGTGCTGATGGCGGCAATCGTGCCGATTGATGTGGCGAGGAAGTGTCGTCGCTTCATGTTGGTCTGGCTGTCATCATCAGTGGTTTGCAGCAATAAAAAGTGGAAGCGCCAATACTGGCGAGGCTGACAGGCGGAAAAGGCTTGAAAACGCCCGTCCTTTCTAGAGTTCAGTTTTAAATCCGCTAACCATGCGTTTGCGCCTCAGATGCAGCCATCCCCCCATCCCGCAGCGCCAACATCCCGCCCGTCACGCTCCACACATTATCAGCACCCGCCTTGAAGACAGCGTCGGCAGCCAACAACGAACGCCGGCCCATATGACAAATCAGGAATAGTTTCCGATGACTGCGCGCGATCGAAATCAAGCGCTCAATTTCCTGGAGGCCGACACGCATTGAATTCTCCAGCGGATCGGCGCGAACGTGCTCGTCGTCGCGCAGATCCACCAATACATCTCGCGCAACATCGAACTCCCTCGCCAGATCACACGCCTTCAACATCGACAGCACATTCTCGCCGGACTGCAGTGCGCCACCACGCCGATTGGCCGGAACCGCCTGTTCGATCAGTTTCGGCGGTGCCAGCTTCAGGTTCGCCATCAATTCACAAAACGCTGCACAGTCCTTGCCCGCCAGCCGCGGATTGTGACGCTTCTCGTGGCCGATGGTGCTGCTCGCGCGAAATCGATAATCGTGTCCCGGCCAGACCACCGTTTCATCAGGCAGCGAAAACAGTTTGCCGGTGATGCTTGCGAACAACATTTCGCTGCTGCCATCCTGAAAGTCAGTTCGCCCGCAGCCCTCGATCAGCAAAGCGTCACCGGTAAAGACGTTGCCGCCCCACAGATAGCTGACACTGCCAGCCGTGTGGCCGGGCGTGGCAACGACGTGAATGACACCACTGCCCAGCGGCACAATTTCACCATCCCGAAGCGCGCGATCATGGCCAACCGATTCACAAGCCATGCCTACCGCAGTAAGCGCCCCGGTCGCTGCCTTCAGCGCGTTGGCGCCGGTCTCGTGATCGGCGTGCACGTGGGTGTCGAGGATCCAGCGCAGACTTAAGCCATGGCGCGCCAGTTCGGCAAGGTCGC
>JANMZU010000688.1:0-1645 GCA_031383585.1 Betaproteobacteria bacterium | reverse complement strand
CGGCAGCTTAGCCGAGGCCGTTGCGCCGCCGTAAGGCAACACAGGTGAAAGGCAACACAGGTGCCGCGAACGATCAGTTGCAACGCGTCCGCTGCGAAATCGGGATTGCGCACAGCCGATGTCCCAGCGGTTCGCGCGTTTCAGATCGGTCCCGGCTGGCTCGTTGCAGCGCATTTCGCGCAGCCAATGACGGTGGCGGTTGGCCGTCAGCTTTTTTTACAGTCGACGCCAGGCACTTGTGTGCGCGACCGGCAAACCATCGCCAATTCAGCGATTTGCCAGATTGGGCGCGGAACTTGCGACCGGCTCTGCTGCCGCAGACTCACGCATCATGACGGGCTCGATCACACTCCGGCCAAATTCCAATTCGTCATTTCGGAGCATCCAATGCGTTCCACACACAAACAGTTTGCAAAGCCGCTCGCCTGCGTCCTCGCGTTATCAAGCGCAGCGCTGGCGCCGAGTGCACTCGCCGCGCCCTGCCTCCTGAACGGGACAGACGTCGTCGGCGATGCCGTCTTCGGCGCTACGGTCAACACATTCATTGGTCTCGGTGTGACCCCGGGCAACGGCACGGGCGGCACCACGTGCATTGAGAACAGCCTGTGGACCGACCCCGCGAAGTTCGGCCTGGGTACCTACGTCAAAGGTGCCGACGGACGCGGGGGCTCTCCGGCGCTTTCTGAAGTGCTCAGTTTCGACAGCGCCGATCTTGGATCAAACGCCCTGCACGCCAATTCGCGCGACTTCTACTGGGTACAGGACAATGGCAACACAACGACCTTTGCGTCCGGTGACACGGGCGGTCGGCCCTCGCAAGGCATCGTCTGGGACTTAGGTGGCAGCGCCAATCAGGCCGCCGTCTTCGTTTTCGTTGACCATGGTCCCGTACCGGGTGAGGTACTGGAGAATACCGCGTGGTTTTCGAACGACCCGAACGCTAGCGACGCTGCGTGGGTACAGGGCGTGCTGACCCATGTCTACGGCTACGGATGGTCCGACGATCCTGACAACGACACATTTCCGGACATCGCGGACGGCATGGTGGCGGTCTACACGCTGCCAGGCATGGCGACCTTCCGTTACGTCTCGGTAACCCATGGCGGCCCCGGCGCGGTGACGCAGGACGGTGACAACGAAATCGACGCTGTTGGCGGCCTGGACGTGTCGGGCGGCGGTGTTGTCGGTGTGCCGGAACCCGCATCGCTGGGGCTGATCGGACTTGCGCTCGCTGGGCTCGCGATCAGCAGACGGAGACCCAGCAAGCTGGTCTAGCTCTGGCCGCAGGTGCATGTTTGCACCGGGAACAACAACGGGGCTTCGGCCCCGTTTTCTTTTTTCCCTCCCGACCTGCGCCGAGTTGTCGTGGCAAGATCGCGGCAGCGCCAACATGCGCCCGCGCGTTGACCAATGTTGCCTCGGTCGCAAAGCACAAATTGCCGCCGCGTTCGTGGCGCGTCCGCTGACGGCAGTGCTGAGGGCACCGGTTGCTGAGTAGAAGTGCATCGCCAATGCTGGACCGTGCTGACGTTCCGCATCCTGCAACCTATCGACCGGACGTTGACGGCCTGCGCGCGGTGGCCGTACTGGCCGTGATTGCGTTCCACATCAACCGCAGCTGGTTGCCCGGTGGCTTCTATGGCGT